>NZ_JBMSDW010000017.1:0-89511 GCF_049445895.1 Neotabrizicola sp. VNH66 | reverse complement strand
GTTCAGTAGTCCCATGTCGATCACTCCTTTGACCCCCTCGCTCTTCGCTTGGGGGAGGGTCACATGGGTCAAATCTCAGTGGAAATTATGCGCCTACACGGGTCACTTCTCAGTGGAAATCAACAGCGAGTTCTTCGTTTTCATCGACGAGGCGCACCGGACCCAGTCGGGCAAGCTGGCCCGCGCGATGCGGACGATCCTGCCGGGCGCGGTGTTCTTCGGCTTCACCGGCACGCCATTGTTGCGGTCGGACAAGCAAACCTCGCTGGAGGTGTTCGGCCCCTACATCGGCACGCCCTACCGTTTCAACGAGGCGGTCGAGGATGGCGTCGTGCTGGACCTGCGGTACGAGGCGCGGGACATCGACCAGCGCGTGGCCTCGCCCAAGAAGATCGACGAATGGTTCGAGGCCAAGACCAAGGGCCTGACCCCGGTGGCCAAGGCGACCCTGAAACAGCGCTGGGGCACGCTGCAGCGCGTGCTGTCCTCGAAGGACCGGCTGGAACAGATCGCCAGCGACATCATCATGGACATGGAGCTGAAGCCGCGCCTCAAGGCGGGCCGCGGCAACGCCATGCTGGTGGCGGGGTCGATCCCCGAGGCCTGCAGGCTGTTCGAGATCTTCCGCAACTCCGGCTCGGACCTCGCCGGGAAGTGCGCCATCGTCACGTCCTACACGCGGAACGCCTCGGAATTGACCGGCGAAGAGGCCGGGATGGGCGAGACGGAAAAGCAATACGTCTATCGCGTCTATGACCGGTTGATGACCGATCTGGGCACGGATGAAGAGGCCTATGAGGCCGAGGCGCTGCGGAAGTTCCGCAAGGAACCGGCGCAGATGAAGCTGCTGATCGTTGTCAGCCGCCTACTGACCGGGTTCGACGCGCCGACGGCGACCTACATCTACATCGACAAGCAGATGCGCGATCACGGGCTGTTCCAGGCGATCTGCCGTGTGAACCGCCTGGATGGCGACGACAAGGATTACGGCTATGTCGTCGACTACAAGGACCTGTTCAAGAACATCGAGACAGCCGTCGAGGATTACACCTCGGGCGCCTTCGATGCCTTTGACGCGGCCGATGTTGAGGGGCTGATTTCTTCGCGGGCCGAAAAGGCGGGCGAAGACCTGATGACCGCGCGCGACGCGTGGTTCGGGCTGCTGGACCCCGTGGAACAGCCAAAGGGCGACGACCAAGTGCTTGCGTATTTCTCCAGCCCCGGAGGGTGGGAGGCCGATCCGCAGGCCGAGGAAAAGGCACGGCGGCGTCAGGCGCTCTACAAGCTGGCCGGTGCCTATGCCCGGGCCTTCGCAGCGGTGGCGGATGATCCCGCAGCCTCCGGGGTCAATGACCTGCAGTTGGCGCAGTACCGAAACGAGGTGGAACGGGCGATTTCGCTGCGTGATGCGGTGCGCCTGCACAGCGGTGATGCCGTGGACATGAAACAGTTCGAACCCACGATGCGGCACCTGATCGACACCTACATCAAGGCCGACCAATCCGAGGTGATCTCGCATCTGGACGATATCAGCCTGATCGACCTGGTGGCGAGCAAGGCGGCCGCAGTCGAGGGGGAGTTGCCGAGTTCCCTGAAGAACAAACGCGAGAACGTGGCCGAAGCCATCGAGAACAACGTGCGCAGGCTGATCATCGACGAAACGCCGGTGAACCCGAAGTTCTACGAACGAATGTCAGAACTGCTGACCGACCTCGTCAAGAAGCGGAAGGACGATGCCATCGCCTACGCGGAATACCTGGAAAAGATCGCGGAACTGGTCAGGGCGGTAAAGGCAGGGCACGGCAGCGAATACCCGACGACTATGACCACGCCGGGGCGCAAGGCGCTCTTTGACAATCTCGGTCAGGATGAAGTCGCTACCATGGCGGTCGATGAGGCAATCCGCAGCACAGCCCAGACGGGATGGCGCGGGAACAAGATGAAGGAGCGGATGCTGCGACGAAAGCTGCTGGAGATCCTCGAAACGGAGGACGCTGTGGACAGCATCATCGAGATCATCCGGTCGCATGATGAATACTGAACTGATCGAGATCGCCGGTCTTTCTGTCGAACTGGTCCGCAAACCGATCAAGAACCTGCATATTGGGGTCTATCCTCCTGCCGGTCGCGTGCGCGTCGCGGCCCCTCCGGCCATCAGTGAAGACGCCGTCCGGGTCGCGGTTGTGACCCGGCTGGGCTGGATCAAGAAGAAGCAGCGCGAGTTCGAAGGTCAGGCGCGACAACCCGAACGCCGATATGTCTCCGGCGAAACCCATTTTGTCTTCGGAAAACCGCTTAGGCTTCTGGTCCAGCCGAACGACAATAGCCGCTGTGCGATCCGGCCTGACGCTTCGGATCGCCTGACGATGTCGGTGCCAGCAGGCTCAACGACAGACATGAAAGCACACTGGATGGCGACGTGGTACAGGTCGCAGCTGCGGGAAAAGGCCGCTCCCCGCATCGCCAAGTGGTCGGATCGGCTAGGCGTGCCGATACCGCAGTGGGGCATCAGGTTGATGAAGACGAAGTGGGGCAGCTGCAATCCCGAAAAGGGGCTGGTGTGGCTGAACCTCGACATGGCGAAGAAGCCTCTGGTCGCCATCGACTACGTCATCCTGCATGAAATGGCCCATTTCGTTTCACCGCGACACGACGAACTCTTCCTGAACACCCTCGATCGTAACATGCCGGGATGGCGGCAAATCCGATCTGACCTCAACGCGCTGCCCCTGTCGGATGGAAGCTCCGTCTGAAAGTTCGATTTCTGTTCCATTCCACGAACGCCACTGGCGTCGAAGTGCTCAGGTTCTGCGAGGAACTGTCCCCATATTTTCAACTGGTTACGGGCTCTACACCGAAATCGAGCAGTCGAGAGGTCCGGAGAATATCGGGCTCAAGAGAACGTGTCCGGCTGCTGTGGCGAGGGCGTCAGTGCTCAGCCCCATCCGCATAACCTTCGAAAACAACGAGAAATTCCGGCCGCAGCCGGATCGGGAGAACGCTTTCTCAAGGGCAAATGGCGGAGAGGGTGGGATTCGAACCCACGGTGGGCGCAAACCCACTCCGGTTTTCGAGACCGGCGCGATCGACCACTCCGCCACCTCTCCGCGTTCGGTTGGTCATCTGCGGCGGGATTTAGCGGGGTGTTCGGACAAGTGCAACCCCGATTTGTGACCGGATGTGAACATGATGCGGGGCGCTTGCCCCTTGGCCGCGGGGCAGGGCGGGCATAGGCTGGCGGGACCGGCGGGGCGGCCGGAGCCAGACGGAGCATGCCATGCGATCCAGAGATTTCCCGGCCAGAGATTTACCGGCCCGGCGCGCAAGGGGCGGTTTGGCCTTGTGTTTCAGGGCGCCTCTGGCCGCGGTGACGCTTGGCTTCGCGCTGGCAGGCCCGTTTTCGATGCCGGTCCGGGCGGAGACCGCTGTCGCGACGGGGGCGGTCGGAACGCTCTCGGGGCTGATGCGGCTGGACGATCATTTCCGCATCATTGCCGAGGAAGGCGCGGCGCATGGCAAGAGCATCGAGGATTCGATGTTTCCGGGCCGGGGCGGCTCGGTCTGGGCGGCGGAGGTGGCGCGAATCTACGATGCCGCTGCGTTGCAGGGGCGGTTCGATGCAGCCTTCTCGGCTGCGCTGGCGGCAAATCCCGATGCGGTGGCCGCCGCCGCCGCCTTTTTCGGCTCGGACCTTGGCAAGCGGATCACCGCGCTGGAGGTCGAAGCACGCCGCGCGCTTCTGGATGAGGCGGTGACCGAAGCGGCCGAGGTGCAGGCCGAAAAGATGGCGGCCGCACGCGATCCGCGGCTGCGGCTGATCCGCCAGCTGATCGAGGCCGGCAATATGGTGGAGCAGAATGCCACGAGTTCGATGACCGGCTATCTGGCCTTCAACACCGGGCTTGAATCCGCACTGCCAGAAAACCGGCGCACCCCGGCAGAGGATCTGATGACCGGCATCTGGGGGCAGGAGGCGCAGATGCGGGCCGATGCCACGGACTGGCTGGTCACCTATATGGTTTTGGCCTATGGACCGCTGCCAGATGACGAGCTGCGCGCCTATATCGCCTTCATGCAGACCGATGCCGCAAAGGCGGTGAATGCCGCCATGTTCGCCGCCTATGACGCGGCATTCTCGCCCGCGCTGAAAGAGCTGGGGTTCGAGGCGGGACGCACCCTGCAGGGCCGCGATATCTGATTGACACCCGGGCCGGGCAGGACCATAAGCGCGCATCCGGCCCGGGGTGCGACTCCCGGGCGGATTCCATATTGACGATCGCACCCGGAAGGGGCGCGCTGTCCGAGGCGGGGGTCACCCCGGCAACACCCGGAAACGGGGGCCGCAGGACGCGGAACACGAAGGAAGACGGACATGACCTTTGCGGTCCTGAAGACCGGCGGCAAGCAATACAAGGTGCAGGCGGGTGACGTGCTGCGCGTGGAAAAGCTTGACGCTGTGGCTGGTGACAAGATCCAGTTCAACGAAATCCTGATGGTGGACACCACCGTCGGCGTGCCCTTCGTGGCCGGCGCCGCGGTGCAGGCCGAAGTGATCGACCAGATCAAGGGCCCGAAGACCATCTCGTATCACAAGCGCCGCCGGAAGCATTCGTCGCAGCGCACCCGGGGCCACCGTCAGCAGCTGACCCTGGTCCGTGTGACCGAGGTTCTGGCCGCGGGCGCTGATGCCACCGGCGTGAAGGCCGCCACCGGCACCGCCGATGCGCGCCGCGCCGCCCACGAAACCGCGAAGTAAGGAGCGAGTTCCATGGCACATAAAAAGGCAGGCGGCTCGTCCCGCAACGGCCGCGACTCGGCCGGTCGTCGTCTCGGCGTGAAGCTCTATGGCGGTCAGGCCGCCATTCCGGGCAACATCATCGTGCGTCAGCGCGGCACCACCTGGTTCCCGGGTGAAGGCGTCGGCATGGGCACCGACCACACCATCTTCGCGACCGTCGAAGGCAAGGTGTCGTTCAAGAAAGGCCTGAAGGGCCGGACCTTCATTTCGGTCCTCCCGGTGGCCGAGGCCGCAGAGTAAGCCGAACCGTCACGTTTGACAGATAAACGGGGGATCGGCAGCAAAGCCGGTCCCCCGCTTCCTTTTCAGGGCAGCCTTTGGGGACCGGGCCGAACGGCGGGGTTCCCGCCGCAACCAAGGCGACGGAAGGCCGCGATGCCCGCTTTCATCTTTTTTGACTCCGGCGCCGGGACAGATGCGCAACGCTTGCGGGAAATCTCCGCCATGCGGGCGCTGTTTTGCCCGGTTTCGGCCGTGAAGCTGTTTGAAAACCGGGGCTTCGGCCCCACATGTGCTTCGAAGGAGGGAAGCCATGGTTCTTGATACGATTGCCGCCGCTGCCGAAGGGCAGATCGCCGCGGGCCGTTTCGTGCTGCGCCCGGTGCGGGTGTCGGACGCCGGGCTGATCGCGCATCATGCGGGCGACCGCCGGGTGGCCGAGGCGACGCAGAACATCCCGCACCCGTTCCCTCCGGGCGCGGCAGAGGCCTTTGTGGCCCGGGCGATGAAACATGAACGGCCCGGTTCGGTCTGGGTGATGGACGGATCGGCCAGCGGCCTGTCCGAGCTTCTGGGCATCCTGAGCCTGAAGCCGATGGAAGTGGCCGAGGGCCGCCACGGGCAGTCCGAAGTGGCCTATTGGGTCGCGCCCGCCTTCTGGAACACCGGCATCGCCACCGAGGCGCTGCAGGCGCTGATCGCGGCCAATCCCCTGGGCGACTGCACCTATTTCGCCGAGGTGTTTCAGGACAACCCCGGATCGGCCCGGGTGCTGACCAATTGCGGCTTCGTCTATCTCGGCGATGCCGAGGCGTTTTCGGTGGCCCGCAATGCCATGGTGCCGACCTGGACCTATACGCGGAAGCTGCGGAAATGATCCGGGACGCCACGCCTGCGGATGCTGCCGCCATCGCCGCCATCTACAATGATGCAGTGCTGAACACGACGGCGATCTGGAACGAGATCACCGTCGATGCGGCGAACCGGGTGGCGTGGATGGCGGCGCGGCGCGGGGCGGGCTTTCCCGTGCTCGTGGCCGAGGTTGACGGCACTGTCGCCGGCTATGCCAGCTACGGCCCCTGGCGGGCGTTCGACGGATACCGCGCGACGGCGGAACATTCGGTCTATGTGGCCACGGATTTCCGTGGCCGTGGTCTGGCGCGTGCGCTGATGCAGGCGCTGATCGCCCGGGCACGTGGGCAGGGGCTGCATGTTCTGGTGGCGGCGATCGAGGCGGAGAATGCCGCCTCGGTCGCGCTGCACCGCAGCTTGGGCTTCGGCAATGACCATGTGATGCGGCAGGTGGGGCAGAAGTTTGGCCGCTGGCTGGACCTCATGTTCATGGAACTGCGGCTGGACGCGCGACCACATCCGTGACGGCTGTTCCGGGCCGTCCCCGCGCAGGGGGCGCTGCCCCCTCGGGCCTTGCGGCCCTCACCCCCGGGATATTTAGACCAGTATGAATGGGCAAAGGTCTTTCATACTGGTTCAAATATCCCCGCCGGAGGCCCCGGTTTCCGCAAGGCGCGCCGATCCGGATGGGCGGCTTGCTTGAGAAGCGGCGCCAGTTTGTGTATCGCCTGTATGACCAACAGAAAGCCGTGACCGATGAAGTTTCTTGACCTTGCCAAAGTCTACATCCGCTCGGGCGGGGGCGGGGCGGGCTGCGTCTCGTTCCGGCGCGAAAAGTTCATCGAATTCGGCGGGCCGGATGGCGGCGACGGCGGCCATGGCGGCTCTGTCTATGCCGTGGCGGTCGAGGGGCTGAACACGCTGATCGACTATCGTTATCAGCAGCATTTCTTTGCCAAGTCCGGCCAGCCCGGCATGGGCAACCAGAAGACCGGCAAATCGGGCGATGACATCGTGCTGAAGGTGCCCTTGGGGACCGAGATTCTGGACGAGGACGAGGAAACCGTTCTGGCCGACCTGACCGAGCCGGGTCAGCGCGTGCTGATTGCCCAGGGCGGCAATGGCGGCTGGGGCAACCTGCGGTTCAAGTCCAGCACCAACCGCGCGCCGGGACGGGCCAATCCGGGGCAGGAAGGGATTGAGCGCACGATCTGGCTGCGGCTGAAGCTGATTGCGGATGCAGGGCTGGTGGGGCTGCCCAATGCGGGCAAGTCGACCTTCCTGGCCGCGGTATCGAACGCCCGCCCGAAGATCGCGGATTATCCCTTCACCACGCTGGTGCCCAATCTGGGCGTGGTCGGGATCGACGGGCATGAATTCGTGATGGCCGACATTCCCGGCCTGATCGAAGGCGCCAGCGAGGGCCGCGGTCTGGGGATGCAGTTCCTGGCGCATGTGGAGCGGTGCAAGGTGCTGCTGCATCTGGTGGACGGTACCTCGTCCACGATCACCAAGGATTACCGCACCATCGTGACCGAGCTGGAGGCCTATTCCGACATTCTGGGCGACAAGCCCCGCATCCTTGCGCTGAACAAGGTGGATGCGATGGATTCGAAGCAGATCAGCGACCGTCGTCGCGCGCTGGAAAAGGCCAGCGGCGGGCCGGTCTTCGTGATCTCGGGCGCGGCGGGCAAGGGCATCCCCGAGGTGCTGCGCGCGATCTATGCCGAAATCCGCGGCGCCGATCCCATCGAGGAGACCGGGCCGTGGCAACCGTAAGCGGGGCAGCCGTGATGGATCTGCGGGCGCCCGATGTGCGGGCGGCGCGGCGGCTGGTGGTCAAGATCGGCTCGGCCCTGTTGGTGGACCGGGCGAAAGGGCTGAAGCAGGGCTGGCTGTCGGCCCTTGCGCTGGATGTGGCCGAGGCCAAGACCCGCGGGGCAGAGGTGGTGCTGGTCTCCTCCGGCTCCATCGCGCTCGGGCGGATCGTGCTGGGGCTGCCGGCGGGGCCTTTGACGCTGGAGCAGTCACAGGCGGCGGCGGCGGTGGGGCAGATCCGCCTCGCGCGGGCCTATGAAGAGGTGCTGGCGCCGCATGGCATCACCACGGCGCAGGTTCTGGTGACGCTGGAGGATACCGAGGACCGGCGGCGCTATCTGAACAGCCGGGCCACGATGGAAACCCTGCTGGGCCTGCATGTCGTGCCCATCGTGAACGAGAATGACACGGTGGCCACCGACGAGATCCGCTTTGGCGACAACGACCGGCTGGCCGCGCAGATTGCCGTGACGGTGGGGGCGGATCAGCTGATCCTTCTGTCGGATGTGGACGGGTTCTACACCGCCAATCCGAAAGAGGACGCCACGGCCACACGGTTCGATGTGGTGGACCGCATCACGCCCGAGATCGAGGCGATGGCGGGCGATCCGATTTCCGGCCTGTCGAAGGGCGGGATGAAGACCAAGCTTCTGGCCGCCAAAACTGCGGTGGCGGGCGGCTGTGCCATGGCGATCATGGAAGGATCGACCCTGCGCCCGCTGAAGGCGCTGGCCGAGGGGGCGACGCGGACATGGTTCGTGCCCGAAGGCGACCCGCAGCAGGCGCGCAAGCGCTGGATCTCGGCCATGAAGCCGAAGGGAGAGCTGGTGCTGGACGCGGGCGCGGTGTCGGCGCTGCGGGCCGGGAAGAGCCTGCTGCCCGCCGGGGTGACCAAGGTCACCGGCAAGTTCGGGCGGGGGGAGCCGGTGGCGATCTTGTCGCCCGAAGGGGTGGTGCTGGGCAAGGGGCTGGTGCGCTACACCAGCGCCGAGGCGAAGGCGATTGCCGGGCACCGGTCCGGCGAGATCGAGGCGATCCTTGGCTATCAGGGCCGGGCGGCGCTGGTGCATCGGGATGATATGGTGGTCTGAGGACCGGCCGGGGAGGGGGCGCTGCCCCCGTCGCGTTCCGCGACCCCCCCGGAGTATTTGGATCAAGAGGAAGCGACAGATGGACGGGCAATTCACGGATCTGATGGGCGAGATCGGCACCAAGGCGAAGGCGGCGGCGCTGGAACTGGCCTGCGCCTCGTCCGAGCGGAAGGCGGCGGCGCTGTTGTCGGCGGCGGATGCGGTCTGGGCGCGGCGGCGGGAGATTCTGGACGCGAATTGTCTGGATCTGGATTATGGCACCGAAAAGGGCCTGAGCGCGTCGATGATGGACCGCTTACGGCTGGATGAGAACCGGCTGCGCGGGATCGTGGACAGCTTGCGCTCTGTAGCCGAGCAGAAGGACCCGGTCGGCCGCGTTCTGGCGGAATGGGACCGGCCGAACGGGCTGCATATCCAGCGGGTGGCCACGCCCATCGGTGTAATCGGGGTGATTTATGAAAGCCGGCCGAATGTGACGGCGGATGCCGGGGCGTTGGCGCTGAAATCCGGCAATGCGGTGATCCTGCGCGGCGGATCGGAAAGCTTTCATTCGTCCGAGGCAATCCATGACTGCATGGTGGCGGGGCTGCGGGCGGCAGGCCTGCCCGAGGCGGCGATCCAGCTGATCCCGACGCGCGACCGCGAGATGGTCACGGCCATGCTGCAGGCGGTGGCCCATATCGACGTGATCGTGCCCCGCGGCGGCAAGGGTCTTGTCGGGCTGGTGCAGCGCGAGGCGCGGGTGCCGGTCTTCGCCCATCTGGAAGGGATCTGCCACGTCTATGCCGACAAGGATGCCGATCTGGAAAAGGCCCGGGCCGTGGTGCTGAACGCCAAGACCCGGCGGACGGGCATCTGCGGCTCTGCCGAGTGCCTGCTGATCGACTGGCGGTTCTACACCCAGCATGGCGCCGTGCTGATCGAGGATCTGCTGAAGGCGGGCGTCGAGGTGCGGACCGAGGGCGAATTGCTGAAGATTCCCGGCACGGTGAAGGCCGCGCCGGAGGATTTCGGGCGCGAGTTTCTGGACATGATCATCGCGGCCAAGCTGGTCGATGGTGTGGATGAGGCGATTGCCCATATCCGCAAATACGGCAGCCAGCATACCGAGGCCGTGCTGACCGAAAATGACGCCGTGGCCGAGCAGTTCTTCCGCGAGCTGGATTCGGCGATCCTTCTGCGCAATGCATCGACCCAGTTTGCCGATGGCGGCGAATTCGGGATGGGGGCGGAGATCGGCATTGCCACCGGCAAGCTGCATGCCCGCGGTCCCGTGGGGGCCGAACAATTGTGCAGCTTCAAATATCTGGTGACGGGGGATGGCACCATCCGGACCTGAGACCGGCCAGCGCTGAGGCAAGCGCGCAACACCGGGGGTGCATACTCCGGTATGCCGGGAATGTGCTGGAAAGGATGGGGGCAGGCGACGTAACCGGCGGGAAGCCAAGACTTTCCCGAAGAATGCACCATGCCGCCCGTTGAAGATCATCCTCTGCGCTATGCCACCGTCAACGAACTGCACGCCCGGCCGTTTCCCGCGCTGGACGTGCCTTCGACCGCGGTGTTCCTGGGCTTCAAGGAACCGGTCGATGCCGCGAACCGCGACCGGGGCCGCGATCTGGCGCATCTGACGGCACTGATCGACCGGCATGGCGGCGCCCATCCGCAGCCGGGCGCCAACCATTATTCCGGTCAGATCGGCCGGTCGGTGCTGAAATGGGAAAGCCACACCGAATTCGTGACCTATTCGGCCTTTGCTTCGGGCGTCAGTGCGCGGCCCTTCGATCCGGCTGAAGACTGGGTTTTCCCCGAGGAATGGCAGGCGGCCGCGCCGGGGTTGCGGCTGACCTCGGTCCTAATCCGGATCGAGCCGATGCCCGACACCGAGGAGGAGGTGCTGCGGCTGACCGAAAGCTGGTTCGTGCCGGAAAGCCTGGCCCTGTCGCGGGTGGTGGACGGGGCGGCCGTGGTGGCGGGGGATTTCCGCATCGACGAGTCGGGCCACATGCGCTTTGCCGTTTTCGTGCGCCCGGGCACCGGGCCGCGCCGGGTGGGCCGGATCGTGCAGCGGCTGTGCGAGATCGAGACCTATCGCGCCATGTCCATGTTGGGGTTGATGCGGTCGCGTGATCTGTCGGCGCGGCTGAACGGGCTGGACCCGCGGCTTTCTGCGCTGGTGGCGGGGCTGGATACCGCGACCAGTGCCGAGACGACGCTGCATGACCTTCTGTCCATCTCGGCAGAGCTGGAGCGGCTGGCCGTGCAGCACACGTTCCGCTTCGGGGCGACGCGGGCCTATGAGGCCATTCTGGTGCAGCGGGTCGAGGTGCTGCGGGAAGAACGCATCGAGGGCCGCCAGACCTTTGGTGAGTTCATGACGCGACGGTATGATCCGGCGATGCGCACGGTGAAGTCGACCGAGCGGCGGCTGGAGGCGATGTCCGAACGGGCCGAACGGGCGGCGGAACTCTTGCGCACCCGGGTGGATGTGGAACGCAGCGCGCAGAACCAGAGGCTTTTGGAAAGCATGGACCAGCGCGCCGATCTGGCATTGCGGCTGCAGCACACGGTTGAAGGTCTGTCGGTGGTGGCGATCAGCTATTATGCCGTCAGCCTTGCCTCCTATGCGCTTTATCCCGCGGCCAAGGCGGCGGGCCTGTCGAAAGAGATGCTGACGGCGGCGCTGGTTCTGCCGGTGCTGGCGATGGTCTGGCTTGCGGTGCGGCGCATCCGCAAGAAGTTCCACTAGGAAACGCGGGCGGGGACGACCATTCCGGTGACGATCGCCTCCACAAGCTCGGGCACCTCTTCGCGCAGCGGCAGCTGATCGGACAGCAGGAGATACCAGATCATCGCCACGATGCGCTGTTCGGCGCGGCGGACGGGCAGGGTGGGGGCAAGCTCTCCACGCGCCCGCGCCCGTGCGATCATACGGTCGATATGGTGCCAGCGGGCGCGGCGTTCCTCGTTCAGGGCGTCCTGCACCGACGGATCGGTCTGCGCTTCGGCGATCAGCAGGCGCAGGATCGGGCCAATCGGCGGCTGGCCACTTTCGCCGGTCAGCCGGGCGAACATCGGGGTGAAATAGGCCGTCATGTCGCCGGGCAGGCTGCCGGTGTCGGGGACCGGAATCTCCAGCTTGGCACGCGAGTAGAGCGCCAGCAGAAGATGCGCCTTCGACGGCCACCAGCGGTAGACCGTGGCTTTGCCCGCGCGGGCCCGCCGGGCCACCGCCTCCATCGTAACGCTGGCATAGCCGTCTTCGCGGATCAGGGCCTCGGCGGCGTCCAGAACCGCCGCCTCGGTTTCCGGGTTGCGGCGCGCACCGATCGAGACGCGCTTTTCGTCATCGGACATGGTTCCTCCCCCCGGAAGACTCACTTGCAAAACGAAACGTTCCGTTCTATTTAATCGGAACGATGCGTTTCATAGGAGTCGTGCCATGGCCGAGGCCGCAAGTAAACCCCGCATGCCGTCGCGGCTGCGCTTTGCCCTTTTGGTGGGGGCGGCGGTTTACCCGCTGATCACCCTGATTCTGGAGGTTGTGCTGACCCTGACGCCGGGCTGGCCCTTGCCGGCCCGCACCGCTCTGGTCGTGCCGATCATGGTCACCTGCATGGTCTGGGGGATCATCCCCTTCATCCAGACCCGGCTGCGCCACTGGCTCTGACCGCTCAACGCCCGCGGATCCGCGGATCCAGCGCGTCGCGCAGCCCGTCGCCGATATAGTTGACCGACAGCACCGTCAGCGAAATCGCGACACCCGGATAGACCACGCGGCTGGGATAGGTGGTCAGGTTGCCATAGCCTTCGAACAGCAGCCTGCCCCAGGTGGGGAAATCGGGCGGGAAGCCCAGCCCCAGGAAGGACAGCACCGATTCCGTGATGATGGCGCCCGCGATGCAGAGCGTGGCCGCAACCATCACGGCGGACATCACATTGGGCAGGATATGGCGGATGATGATGCGCCGCGGCGGCGTGCCGATCGACCGCGCGGCCAGCACGAATTCCCGCTCTTTCAGCGCCAGCACCTGTCCGCGGACGATCCGGGCCGAGTGCATCCAGGAGGTCAGCCCGATGCCCAGCACGACCAGCACGAAGGCGCCCATCTCGGGACCGAGGACGCTTTTCATCTGCTGGCCATAAAGGAACATCAGCACCAGCAGCAACGGCAGCAGCGGCAGGGCCAGAAACAGATCGGTCACCCGCATCAAAAGCCCGTCCAGCCGACGGAAATAGCCTGACAGCACCCCGACGAGCGTGCCCAGGAAAATCGATACCATCATGGCGACCAGTCCCACCGCCAGCGAGACGCGGCCCCCCTGCATCATGCGGCGCAGCACATCCTGCCCGACCTGATCAATGCCCAGGGGATGCGCCCAGCTGGGCGGCTTGTTGCGGTTCAGGATGGCCTGCGCCGTGGTGCCCATGTCGGGCTTCCATACCATGGGCCCGAAGACCACAAGCACGACAAGCACCGACAGCACGACCAGCCCGGCCATCGCGCCCTTGTGGCGGCGGAACTGGTTCCAGACATCGGCCCATTGGCTGCGCGGGGCTTCGATAACCTGCGGGGCGCGGGGGGCGGCTGTGTCAGTCATAGCGGATACGCGGGTCCAGAAGGCCGTAAAGGATATCGGCGACAAGGTTGAACAGCACGATCAGGATCGCGGTGATGAAGGTGATGGTCTGCACGACGGGCAGGTCATTGGCATGGATCGCACCGATCAGCGCAGCGCCGATCCCGTTGATCTTGAACACCTGTTCGGTAATGATTGCGCCACCGAAGACCGAAGGCAGGCCAAGCGCAATGATGGTCACCACCGGGATCATCGAATTGCGGGCCACGTGTTTCAGCACGACCGTGCCTTCGCCCATGCCCTTGGCGCGGGCGGTGCGGGCGTAATCCTGGCTCAGGTTCTCCAGCATGGATGACCGGGTGTAACGGCTGATCTCGGCCGCGTTGTACAGGCCCAGCACCAGCACGGGCAGTGCCATCTGCCGGATCTGCGCGCCGAAGCTGGCCCAGTCCGTGATGCGTAGCGAAGTGTCATAGATCGACGGGAACCAGAAGAAGCTGTCCCGCGGGATCATGACCGAGAAGATCAGGATCAGCACCACCCCGGTAAAGAAGGTGGGCACCGAATAGCCGACCATCGACACGAAGGTGCCGGCCTGATCGAACCAGCTGTATTGCCGATAGGCGGAATAGATGCCGATGGGCAGCGCGATCAGGATGGCGACCAGATAGGCGGTGCCGATCACGATCAGCGTCTGGGGCAGACGCTCGGCAATGATCTGGAAAACCGGGGCACGGCTGGAATAGCTGATGATCCGCTGCGCGCCCTGCGCATAGTCGGTGCCGAACATATGGTCGATGGCATAAAGCGGCTCGTGCCAGAAAAACTGTTTCAACCACAGCAGATAGCGGACATAGACGGGCTGGTTTACCCCCAGGGATTCCAGGATTTTCTGGCGCACCTCGGCCGGCACGGTCAGCGGAATGTCCGAGGCGGGAGAGCCCGGGGCCAGATCGACCAGCAGGAAAATGACGAGACTGATGAGCAGAAGCGTCGGGATGGCGATGAGTAGCCGTCGAAGCGCGAAGGTCAGCATGGCGGCGCCTTTGGTCAGCAGTCTTTGATCGGAGGGAGAAGGCGCAGGGCAGGCCGCAAAGGCCCGCCCTGCAAAGTCAGGTCACTTCACCCGGAACCAGTCCGAGGCATTCCACAGTTCGGAATCCCAAGTGTTCAGGATGGTGCCGCCCAGCGTGTTGGAGGCGGCCGACAGACGGCCACGGTCCACCAGCGGAACCACGACAAAGCTGTCCTTGGTCAGCATGTCGTTCAGCTTCTTGGCGATCTCGGCCCGCTTGCCCATTTCGGCGGTCTTCGACAGCTCTTCGACCATGGCGTCATAGGCCGGGTCGCAGAAGCGGTTGATGTTCTCGCCCTGCCACTGATTTTCCGGGCCGGGGATCTTGTCGCACAGGTATTGCGCCAGATAGGGCTCGGGGTCGGTACCGTCGAAGTTGTTCGCGTACATTTCAACGTCGGCATAGAACTTCTGGAACGTGTCGGGCGAGCCGGCATCGCCGCCGAAGAAGACCGAGGCGTCGACCACCTTCAGCTCGACCTCGACACCGATGTCGTTCCACCATTGCTTGATGACCGCCTGGAAGTCCTGACGGACCGGGTTCGACGAGGTCTGGTAGAGGATCGACAGCTTCTTGCCGTCCTTGTCGCGGATGCCGTCGCCATCGGTGTCGGTCCAGCCGGCTTCGTCCAGCAGGGCCTTGGCGCCGTCCACATCCTGCGGGATGCAGCCGGTGTTGTCGGAGGCGAACATTTCCGGCGCGGGCACCAGATTGCAGGTGGCGCGACCCGAGTCGCCGTAGCCGATAGCCACCAGCGTTTCGCGGTCAATCGCCTTGGACAGGGCTTCGCGCACCTTGATGTCCGACAAGAACGGGTGCGGATGCTTGGTCGTGGACCGCTCGCCCTCGGGCAGGCTGGGCGAGGGGTCGGTCATGTTCATTTCCAGACGCTCGACCAGCGTGCCGTAGCCGATCAGGAACACGCCCTTGCCGCCGGCCTTCATCTGCTCTTGCAGTTCCGGGTTGATCTGGGTGTTCCAGGCATAGTCGAACTCGCCGGTTTCCATGACGGCGCGGGCGGCTGCCTGCGCATCGCCGCCGCCCTTCAGGGTAACGGTGGCGAAGGCCGGCTTCGCCGGATCGCGGTAGTTCGGGTTGGCTTCCAGCATCACCACGTCATTGACCTTGAAGTCCTTGACGGTGAAGGGGCCGGTGCCGATGGGATAGGTGTTTTCCGTGGTGCAGGTCGAGGCGGCGGCGCCAAGGCACTTTTCGAACTGGGCCTTTTGCAGCAGCGGCGAGGTGGCGCCCACGAAAGCGGTATAGGGATTGGGCTTCGGCGCGGCATATTTGATGATGACGGTCAGGTCATCCGGCGTCTCGATCGAGGAGATGCCTTCATAGCGTGCGGCCTGCGCGCAGCCACCTTCGGGATGGGTGCAATATTCATAGGTGAATTTCGCATCGGCCGAGGTGACGGGCGTGCCGTCGGACCACAGGAGGCCCGGCTTCAGTTTCCAGGTGATAGAGGTCAGGTCGGCCGCGACGCCGCCGTTTTCGACCGTCGGCACCGATTCCGCCAGACGGGCGATGACTTCGCCCTTTTCGTTGAACCCGGCCAGCCCTTCCAGAACCAGCGACGAGCCTTCCACGTCCTTGGTGCCCGAGGACAGGTAGGGGTTCATGATCGAGACAGCCTGCCAATACAGGATGTTCACATTGCCATCGGCGCCGCGCTCGGCATAGGCCGCGGGGGCCATGGCCACAGCGGCAACTGCGCCCATCAGGGCGGTCTTGATCTTCATGGGTTCACTCCTCGTTGGTTTGGCTCTTTGACCTCGGGTCCGCCGGTTGATCCGGCTTCCGTCTTGGTATCGTAAAGGTGGCAGGCGACCCAGCGGTCCGGTTCGACCTCGGCCAGATCGGGCTTTTCCGTACGGCAGCGGTCGAACACCTTGGGGCAGCGGGTACAGAAATTGCAGCCCGCCGGCGGGTTCGCGGGAGAGGGCACATCCCCCTTCAGCAGAATGCGCTTGCGGGTGGCGGCGATCTCGGGGTCCGGCTCATTCACCGCGGAAAGAAGCGCCTCGGCATAGGGATGCAGCGGCCGGGCATAAAGCTGGGCCGAGGGCGACAGTTCCGCGATCCGGCCCAGATACATCACCGCCACCCGCTGGGCGAGGTGGCGCACCATCGACAGGTCGTGGCTGATGAACAGATAGGTCAGACCCAGTTTCTGCTGCAGATCCTCCAGCAGGTTCACCACCTGCGCCTGAATCGACACGTCCAGCGCGGCAATCGGCTCGTCGCAGACGATGAATTTCGGATTCAGCGCCAGCGCCCGCGCAATGCCGATCCGCTGCCGCTGCCCGCCCGAGAATTCATGCGGATAGCGGTTGGCGAAGCGGCGGTTCAGACCCACGGCATCCATCAACTCATAAATGCGGGCGGTCTTTTGCGCACGGGGCCAGCGGGTATGTTCGTTCAGTGGCTCTCCGATGATGTCGGCCACGGTCATCCGCGGGTTCAGGCTGGCCTGCGGGTCCTGGAACACCATCTGCATGGCAGGGCGCTTCTTGCGCAGGGCTTCCCGCCCAAGGCTGGCCACATCCTCGCCGTCGATGACCACGCGGCCCGCTGTCGGCTCATAAAGCCGCAGGACGGCGCGGCCCACGGTGGATTTGCCGCAGCCGGATTCGCCCACAAGGCCCAGCGTCTCGCCGGGGTTGATGGTGAAGGACACGCCATCCACCGCCTTCACATCACCGGAATGGCGGCGGAACAGTCCCGAATAGATCGGGAAATGCATCTTCAGCCCTTCGACCCGGACCAGAGGTTCGGTCACGCTGTCACGCATGGGCCGCCTCCTGCCGGACGGGGGCGGGGGCGGTCCAGTGGCAGGCCACGTCATGGCCTTCGCCCACCGGCACGCCATCTACCGGGCGGCGGGCGGGATTTTCGGCATCGCAACGGTCAAAACGGTGCTCGCAGCGGGCGCGGAACGGACAGGCCTGCGGTTCCTCCATCAGGATGGGCGGCTGGCCTTCGATCACCTTCAGCCGCGCCTCCCGCGGGCCGGAGAGCCGCGGAATGGTCTGGAGGAGGGCGCGCGTATAGGGATGCTGCGGGTTGCGGAACAGATCGCGCACCGGGGCCTGTTCGACCACCTGTCCGCCATACATCACCAGAACCCGGTCAGCGATGCCCGCGATGACCCCAAGGTCATGGGTGATCCAGATGATCGCCATGCCCAGCTTCTGGCGCAGGTCTTTCACCAGTTCCAGAATCTGCGCCTGAATGGTCACGTCCAGCGCGGTGGTGGGTTCGTCGGCAATCAGGACATCGGGGTCGCAGGCCAGCGCGATGGCGATCATCACCCGCTGCCGCATGCCGCCGGAAAACTGGTGCGGATAGCTTTTCAGCCGCCGCCGCGCATCGGGGATGCCCACCAGTTCCAGAAGTTCGACCGCGCGGGCCTCGGCCTTTGCCTTGTCCAGCTTCAGGTGTTTGCGCAACGGCTCCATGATCTGCATGCCCACGGTGAACACCGGGTTCAGGCTGGTCATCGGGTCCTGAAACACAAAACCGATCTTGGCGCCGCGGATCTCTCGCAGCTTTTCGGGCGGAACCTTCAGCACATCGGTGCCGCCCAGCAGCACCTGACCGCGCCGCACCTCGGCCGGGGGAGAGGGCAGAAGGCCGATCAGCGACATCATCGTCACCGACTTGCCCGAGCCGCTTTCCCCCACCACGCCCAGAAGTTCGCCGCGGTGCAGCGCAAAGCTGACATCGTTCACGGCATGAACCTCGCCGCCACGGGTGCGGAAAACCGTCTTCAGGCCCCGGACATCCAGGACGGGCAGGCCCGTTTCGGCCATGTAGACTCCCCAGTCTTTTGTTTTTGTTTTCTTATTTTTCCGGCGCGCCTTTTTCCAAGGTCTGACCGGATGGTCAACTGTTGTCGATTTTCGGACAGGGATCAATCCTGTTTCTGGGGTGTGAATCCACCGGAATGTTTCGTCATTCTGCCTGATCCGTCAGTCAATCTGCCACAACTTGACAGGGGCAGTGCTGCGGCAGAGGCTGGCCGCAACATATGGGACGGGAACGATGGAAGAACTTACGCCGCGTCAAATCCTCAGCCGGCTCGTGGCCTTTCCGACCGTGAGTCGGGATACGAATCTGCCGCTGATCGACTGGCTGGATGCCTATTTTTCAGGCCATGGTATCCGCACCTTCCGGCATTGGAACGAAGACAGGCAGAAAGCCGCGCTGATCGCCCATGCCGGCCCGTGGCAGGCGGGGGGCGTGGTGCTGTCGGGTCATTCGGATGTGGTGCCGGTGGACGGCCAGGCCTGGACCTCGGATCCCTGGACCGTCACTGAACGCGACGGGCGGCTTTACGGCCGCGGCACCTGCGACATGAAGGGCTATGTCGCGCTGGCCATCTGGGCGCTGGTGCGGGCGCAGCGGGCGGGCGTGACGCGGCCCTTGCAGCTGGCGCTGTCCTATGACGAGGAAACCGGCTGCACCGGCGCACCGCCGATGATCCGCACCATGCAGGAGGTGGTGCCCAAGGCTTCGGCCGTGATCGTGGGAGAGCCGTCGCGCATGGGCGTGATCACCGGGCACAAGGGCGGTGTCGGCTTTCAGGTCGATGTGACGGGCTATGAGGTGCATTCCTCGCTGCTGCCCGAAGGCGTCTCGGCCATCATGGAGGCAGCGCGGCTGGTCCATTGGGTGAATGAACGGAACGACGCCGTTCAGGCTGCCCCCCGCAGCGCCGTGGCACAGGCCTTCAACCCGCCGTTCACCACGCTTCATGTGGGCGCGATCCGGGGCGGCACCGCGCATAATATCACCGCGGCGCATTGCGATTTCTTCGTGGAAATGCGGGTGGTGCCGGATGAAAGCGTGGACGCCCGCGCCGCGGATTTCGAGGCCGAGGCGCTGCGGCTGGATGCGGCGCTGAAGGCGCGGCGCCCCGAGGCGGGGGTGCAGTTCCGCCGCGCCTTCCAGATCCCGGGTCTGCGTCCCGAAACCGATGGTGCGGCCGAACGTCTGGCCCGCAGCCTGACCGGCGGCAATGCGGCGGGGGTGGTGTCCTACGGGACCGAGGCGGGGCAGTTTCAGGATGAAGGCTATTCCGCCGTGGTCTGCGGCCCCGGCGATATTGCGCAGGCCCATCAGCCCGACGAATATCTTGAGGTGGCCCAGTTCGAGGCCGGACACCAGTTCATGGCCCGGCTGGTGGAGCAGCTGCGGTGAGCTTTCCCATCACCTGCGCCTTGCCCCCGCGCCACACCGGCCCCTTGCCCCGGCAGGCCGATGTGGTGGTGATTGGCGGCGGGGTGATCGGGGTGATGACCGCGTGGTTTCTGGCGCAGAAGGGGCTGCGCGTGGTCGTGGCCGAGAAGGGCCGCATCGCCGCCGAGCAAAGCAGCCGCAACTGGGGCTGGGTCCGCCAGCAGGGCCGCGATCCGGCTGAACTGCCGATCATGATGGAAAGTCTGCGTATCTGGCAGGCACTTGCCCGGGAACTGGGCGATGGCCTTGGATTTCGGCAGACCGGAGTCCTGTATCTGGCGAAGACCCGCGGGGAGCTGGCCGGATATGAGGATTGGCTGACCCATGCCCGGGCGCAGGATCTGGACACGGGGATGGTGACGGCGGCCGAGGTTTCGGCCCTGCTGCCCGGGGCGGCGGCGGGCTGGACCGGGGGGCTTTGGACCGCATCCGATGCGCGGGCGGAACCATGGACGGCGGTGCCGATGTTGGCTGAGGCGGCCGCGGCGCGGGGGGTGACCCTGCGCGAAAACTGTGCCGTCCGCGCGCTGGACATTGCCGCGGGCCAGGTGGCGGGCGTCATCACCGAGGCGGGACGCATCGCCTGTGACCGGGTGGTCGTGGCGGCAGGCGCATGGTCGCGGCTGTTCCTGGCCGCGCATGGGGTGCAGATCCCGCAGCTTTCGGTTCTGGCCTCGGTGGCGGAAACCGGCCCCTTGCCGGAGATTTTTCCCGGTGCGGCGGCCGATGCCGACTTTGCCTTCCGCCGCCGCGCCGATGGCGGCTATACGCTGGCCCCGGGCGCCGAACATGATTTCTTCATCGGCCGCGATGCCTTTGCCAGCCTGCCGAAATACCTGCCGGTGCTGCGCAAGGATTTCCGCGCCACCACCTTTCGGCTGGCGGCGCCCGCCGGGTTTCCAGACGCATGGGGCACGTCGCGCCGCTGGTCCGCCGATTCCGAAACCCCGTTCGAGCGGATGCGGGTGCTGGATCCGGCGCCGAACCGCGCCACCCTTGGGCGGGTGCAGGCCGCCTTTGCCCGCGCCTTTCCCGGGATCGGGCACCCGCCCCTGCGGACGGCATGGGCAGGCATGATCGACACCATGCCCGATGTGGTGCCGGTGGTGGACCATGTGGCGGCGATCCCCGGGCTGACCGTCGCGACGGGGATGAGCGGGCATGGCTTCGGCATCGGCCCCGGCATGGGGCGCGTGGTCGCCAGTCTTGTCGCGGGCGAGGTGCCGGACCATGACCTGAGCCGCTTCCGCCTGTCACGCTTCAGCGACGGCAGCCGCATTGCCCCGGGCCCTGCGCTGTAGCGGGGCCAGCCCCCTTGGGGTGTTTACGCACAGAAAATGACACTTGCCCGGGTCTTGCGCGGCAGGTATCAGCGCCGTCTTTCCTGATCCGGGGGCGGCAGATGGGCCTTTATTGCGGCATCGACTTCGGCACGTCGAATTCCACCGTGGCTTTGGCCGATGCGAATGGCGCGCGGTTGATCGGGGTGGAGGGTGAGGCGGTCACCATTCCTTCGGCCGTGTTCTGGGATGCCGATGGCGCGCCGCCGCAATTCGGCCGCGCGGCGGTTTCGGCCTATCTGGAGGGCGAGGATGGCCGGCTGATGCGGGCGCTGAAGACCACGCTGTCGACCGGGCTGATCCATGAACGCACCGCCGTGGGTGGCAAGTCTGTTGCCTTCCGCGAGGTGCTGAGCCGGTTCATCGCCCATCTTCGCAGCAGGCAGGAGGCCGTGGCGCCGGGGCTGGACCGGGTGGTGCTGGGCCGACCGGTGCATTTCATCGACGACGATCCCAGCCTGGATGCAGCGGCCGAGGAAACGCTCGCCGAGATCGCCCGCACCTGCGGCTGGCGCGAGGTGGCGTTCCAGTTCGAACCGATCGCCGCAGCCCTGCACTATGAGACGGGCGTTCAGGCCGAGGAACTGGTGCTGATCGTGGACATCGGCGGCGGCACCTCGGACGTGTCGGTGGTACGGGTAGGGCCGGACCGCGCGCGGCGCCCGGACCGGGCGGGCGACATTCTGGCCAATGACGGCATCCGGGTCGGCGGCACCGATTTCGACCGGCTGCTGTCGCTGGCCGAGGCGATGCCGCATCTGGGCTATCTCTCGCCCACGAAGAACGGCGGGGTGATGCCGCGGCATTACTGGCTGGATCTGGCGACCTGGCACCGGATCAACGGGCTTTACTCCGCGCGCACCGCGGCGGATCTGAAGGCGCTGCGGCATGAGGCGGAACGGCCCGAGCTGATCGACCGGATGGCGCGGGTGGTGGCCGAGCGGCACGGCCATGCTTTGGCGATGCGGGTGGAGGCGGCGAAGATCGCACTTTCGGAGTCTGAGGCCGCGCGGCTGCAGATGTCAGACCTGACCGGCGGCCCCAATCCCATGGCCCGTCGCGAAGGGTTCGAAGCGGCGGTGGAGGCGCCCCTGGACCGGATCCGCGATCTTCTGGCCCGGGTGATTGCCGCCGCGGGGGTGGTCCCGGGGGCGATTGCCACGGCCTTCCTCACCGGCGGCTCCTCGGGTCTGCCGATCCTGCACCGGACCGTGCAGGCGGTGCTGCCCGGGGCGCGGATTGCGACCGGCGACATGCTCGGCTCGGTCGGAACCGGGCTGGCGGTGGAGGCCCGGCGGCGGTTCGGCTGAGGTCGCGGCATGCCTTTGGCCTGTCGCCCGCGGGGGTTGCGGGCCGCGGGCTTTCGGATCAGGCTGGCGGGACAAGGAGACCGATCATGCCCATCCGCAACCGCATTGCCGAGATGCAGCCCGAAATCGCCGCCTGGCGGCGCGAGTTCCACGAAAACCCCGAACTGATGTACGACCTGCCGTGGACCAGTGCCCGGGTGGCCGAACATCTGCGCAGCTTCGGCGTGGATGAGGTGGTGACGGGCATCGGTGGCACCGGCCTTGTGGGGGTGATCCGGGGCCGGGGCACCGGGGGCACTGTGGGCCTGCGCGCCGATATGGATGCGCTGCCCATTCATGAGGCGACGGGCCTGCCCTATGCGTCCAGAACGCCGGGCAAGATGCATGCCTGCGGCCATGACGGGCATACAGCCATCCTTCTTGGGGCCGCGAAATATCTGGCCGAGACGCGGAATTTCGCGGGCACGGTGGTCTGTATCTTCCAGCCCGCCGAAGAGGGCGGTGCAGGCGCCAAGGCGATGATCGACGACGGGCTGATGGACCGTTTCGGCGTTGATGAGGTCTACGGGTTGCACAATGCGCCGGGTCTGGCGGCGGGGGAGTTCGTCCTGCGCCCCGGTCCGTTGCAGGCCAGCGCCGATGAATTCGTGATCACTGTCACGGGCAAGGGCGGCCACGCGGCCGAGCCGCATATGGCGGTGGATACGACCCTTGCCGCGGCGCAGATCGTGGTCTCGCTGCAATCCATCGTCGCGCGGAATGTCGATCCGCTGTTGTCGGTCGTCGTCACCGTGGGCACCTTCCGCACCGACAGCGGCGCGTCGAACATCATCCCGAACACCGCCGTGATGGCGGGGACGGTGCGCTGTCTGGATGCCGCAATGCGCGATCTGGCCGAGGAGCGGGTGAAGGCTGTCGCCACCGCCACCGCCGCGGCCTTTGGCGCGACGGCCGTGGTGGAGTATGAGCGGGGTTATCCCGTCACCGTGAACCATGCCGAGAATGCCGAATATGCCGCGCAGGCGGCCGAGGCGGTGGCGGGGCGGGTGGACCGCAACTGCCGCCCGATCATGCCGGCCGAGGATTTCAGCTATATGCTGGAGGCGCGGCCCGGCGCCTATATCTTCATGGGCAACGGCGATACCGCGCAGTGCCACCATCCCGCCTATGATTTCAATGATGAGGCCATTCCGGCCGGGTGCAGCTACTTCGTCACCCTTGTCGAAAACCGTCTGCCGGTGAAGGACTGATCCCATGCCCGTGAAGAACCGTTTCGCCGAACTCCTGCCCGAGATCACCGCCTGGCGCCATGATTTCCACGAAAATCCCGAGCTTCTGTTCGAAGTGCACCGGACGGCGGCGAAGGTGGCAGAGCTGTGCCGCAGCTTTGGCTGTGATGAGGTGGTGGAAGGCATCGGCCGCACCGGCGTGGTGGCGGTGATCAAGGGGCGCACGGATACATCGGGCAAGGTCGTTGGCCTGCGCGCCGATATGGACGCTCTGCCGATCATGGAACAGACCGGGCTGGACTATGCGTCGAAAACCCCGGGCAAGATGCATGCCTGCGGCCATGACGGTCATACGGCGATGCTGCTGGGCGCCGCGAAATATCTGGCCGAGACGCGGAATTTCGACGGCACCGTGGTCTGCCTGTTCCAGCCCGCCGAAGAGGGCGGCGGTGGCGGGCGCGAGATGGTGGCCGATGGGGTGATGGACCGCTGGAACGTGGGCGAGGTCTACGGGATGCACAACTGGCCGGGCCTGCCGGTCGGGCAGTTCGCCATCCGCCCGGGCCCCCTGATGGCCGCGGCCGATCAGTTCGAGATCGTGGTGACGGGGCGCGGCGGCCATGCGGCGAAACCGCATGAAACCATTGATCCGATGGTGATTTCCGCGCAGATCATTCTGGGCCTGCAAAGCATTGCCAGCCGGATCGTAGACCCGGTGAAACAGGTCGTCGTCTCGGTCACCACCATGCAGACCGACAGCCCGGCGCATAACGTCATCCCGCAGGTCGTGGTGATGAAGGGCACGGTGCGCACCTTTGAACCCGCGGTGAGGGATGAGGCGGAGCGGCGGATGGGGCAGATCATCAGCGGCATCGCCGCCAGCTTTGGCGCCACGGGAGAGTTGCATTATCACCGCGGTTATCCCGCGACCGTGAATGCCGAGGAGAATACCGGCTATGCCATCGACGTGGCGGCTGCCATCTCTGGCCCCGGCGCGGTGCAGGAGGCGGCGCTGCAAATGGGGGCCGAGGATTTCAGCTTCATGCTGGAGGCGCGTCCCGGCGCCTATATCTTCCTTGGCAATGGCAATACCGCCGGGGTGCACCATCCGGCCTATAATTTCGACGACAACGCCATTCCCTTTGGGGCCAGCTGGTATGCGGGCATGGCCGAAAGCCGGATGCCGGTGGGCTGATCCTCGTCGGCGCGGGGGTGGCCCGGGGCGCGTCGTTTTCTGCCGGGGCTTGTGTCGTTTTTGTCCGGGCAGCGACGGAAACGGGGGACAGGCGCCCCCGCTTTGCCGTCATAACGGGCCAAGAACCTCTGGGAGGATGAGATGAGCGATCTGGATGTGGTGGCCGGAGCCGGGCGGCGGGCGCGTGGCGGCGGCGGGGCAACCCGGCGGGCAGAGCGGACGGCGGTTTCGTTCGAGACGGCGCGCTTCATCGAGCGCAACATCCCGAATTTCGAGGTGCTGAACGAAGAGGCGCTGGCCACGATCGAGTGGAACGCCGAAACGGTGCTGGAAGAGATCGGCGTCAATTTCGTGGAAAACCCCGGCGCGCTGGCGCTGTGGAGGGCGGCGGGCGCCGATGTTCGGGGCGAACGGGTGCGGATCCCCCGCGGTCTGGCGCGCAAGCTGTGTTCGACCGCGCCGCGCAGCTTTACCCAGCACGCCCGCAATCCGGCCCGCAATGTCGAGGTGGGGGGCAAGGGGCTGGTGCTGGCCCCGGTCTACGGCCCGCCCTTCGTGCGTGATCTGGAAGGCGGCCGCCGCTATGCGACCATCGCCGATTTCCAGAATTTCGTGAAGCTGGGCTATATGTCCAAATGGCTTCACCATTCCGGCGGCACGGTGTGTGAGCCGACCGACGTGCCGGTGAACAAGCGCCATCTGGACATGCTGATGGCGCATATGGTGCTGTCGGACAAACCCTATATGGGCTCGGTCACCGAACCCTCGCGCGCCGCGGATTCGGTGGCGATGTCGAAGATCCTGTTCGGCGACGATTTCGTCGATCAGAACACGGTGATGACCAGCCTGATCAACATCAACTCGCCCCTGACCTTTGACGGGATCATGATGGGCGCGCTGGAGGTTTATGCGCGGGCCAATCAGGCCGCCATCATCAGCCCCTTCATCGTGGGCGGGGCGATGGCGCCGGTTTCGGTCGCGGGCACGCTGGCGCAGGTGCAGGCCGAGGTTCTGGCCGGCGTGGCCTATTCCCAGCTGGTCCGCCCCGGCGCGCCGGTGATCTACGGCGCCTTCGTCACCTCGATCGACATGAACTCGGGCGCGCCCACCTTCGGCACACCAGAGGCGGCGCTGATCACCTATGGCGCGGGGCAACTGGCGCGGCGTCTGGGGCTGCCCTACCGTTCCGGCGGGTCGTTCTGCGGCTCGAAGCTGCCGGATGCGCAGGCGGCCTATGAAACCGCGAACAGCCTGAACATGGCGCTGCTGGCGGGCGTGAACTTCATGCTGCATGCCTGCGGCTGGCTGGAGGGTGGCCTCGTGTCGTCCTACGAGAAATTTGTGATGGACGCGGATCAGCTGGGCGCATTGCACGGCATCGCCAAGGGCATCGCGCTGGACGAGAATGCGCAGGGCATGGACGCCATCCGCGAGGTCGGCCCGGGCGGCCATTACCTTGGCTGCGCGCACACGCAGGCCAATTTCAAATCCGCTTTCTGGCGGTCTGATCTGCTGGATTACAAGCCATTCGAAACCTGGGAAGAAGAGGGCGCCCGCGACACGCAGGCCCTTGCCTCTGTCCGCGTGAAGAAGATGCTGGGGGATTATCAGCCGCCCGAACTGGATGTGGCCAAGCGCGAGGGGCTGGAAGAGTTCGTGACCAAGCGCAAGGCCGAAATGCCGGACGCCTTCATCTGACCTTTTCCCCCCGACGATACAAAAGGCCCGCCGCGCAATCCGCGGCGGGCCTTTTCCGTCAGCGCATCGGCACCACGTTGTGCAGCATCTGTGCCTCGGCCACCAAGGCCACCAGCACCTCGATATGGCGCGGGATCGAATAGGTCGCATCGCCCCGGACACGGGTTTCCTCCAGCGCCGCCTCAGCCTCGATCAGCCGGGGCAGGGTGCGCAGGGGAGAGGTTTCCCCCGGCGTCAGCCGCTTCAGCATCCGCCCGCGCTGATAGGCGGGCAACCCGTGGCGCACCGCGTTCATCAGGATTGAGGGGCGGCGCAGGTCGGTCAGGTTCTTGCGATAATCGGACATGGGGGCCTCTGGGTGACAAGGCCATAAGACTGCAACGATACAACCCATCGTTGCGGAGTGTTTCCAATCTGCGAACGCCGGCTTCGGAAATGTTTAGGTTTTGGTTACGAAGATCGCCAAAGTGTTAAAAGTTAACCGTCGAGTAACCGATCACCTGTAGGTTGCATTTGTGCAAGGCGCCCCGCTGACGCCGCCTGCAACCTGCCTGAACCATCGCTGAGGAACCGGATTGATCGCCTCTGCCGCCCCATCGCTTCCGTGCTGGCTGCCTGCCCGCGTCCGCCTGTATATCAGCCATACGGAGGACGGGCAGTCGCTGCGGGCGCTGGCCCGGGAAACCGGGCTCAATGCGTCAACCGTGATGCGGCAGGTGCGCCGCTATGAATCCCGGCGCGACGATCCGCTGATGGACGGCGCGCTCAGCGCGCTGCGCCTTCCCCAGAGCCCCGACACCCCCCGCTCCAAGGATACCCCCCAGATGACCGCGCCCTTCCGCACCCTTGCCCAGCCCGCCAAAGGGGCCTCGGCCATGCTGCCCGACGATGCCGAACTCTTGCGCGAGGCGCGGCGCCTGCTGCGGCGGCTGGCCGAACCCGGTGCCGTGCTGGCCTTCGCGCCCGAGATGGAAAAGGCCGTCGTTCTGCGCGAATTCCCTGATGGCCGCAGCGCGCGCACCGCTGTGCTGGACCGTGCGGTGGCGCAGGCCTTCAGCCTGAAGGACTGGATCGCCTGCCGGAAGACCGGGCGCATTTCCACCTATGAGATCACTGCCGCGGGCCGGGCCGAGGCGCGGCGTCTGCTGGATGCAGACAGCCGTTCGGCCGGAATGGCCGAGGCGGCGGCGCCTTTTGCCGACCGCCACCGCATCTGGGAAGAGCGCGAGGTGATGGATGACGCAGGCCCGCGCCGCATCCGCTGCAACATCGCGGAAAGCCCGGTGGCCGTGCTGGGCCGCCGCCGCGACAAGGACGGCAAGCCGTTTCTGGAGCCGGAGATGGTCGAGGCGGCCGAACGTCTGCGCGAGGATTTCGAACTGGCGCAGATGGGCCCGCGTGTCGCCCAGAACTGGGAGCGGTTTCTGACCGGCGCCGACCGCGGCGGGTTCCGGGGTGATTCCGGTCTGGCGGAAGGTCCGGCCCGGGCGCGTGACCGGGTGGCGGGCGCCCTGCGCGATCTGGGGCCGGGTCTGGGCGACGTGGCGCTGCGGGTCTGCTGCTTTCTGGAGGGGATCGAGACGGCGGAACGCCGGATGGGATGGGCGGCGCGGTCCGGCAAGATCGTGCTGCGCATCGCCCTGATGCGGTTGCGCCGGCATTATGATGAGACCTACGGCCGCTCCGGTCCGCTGATCGGCTGAAGGCGGGTCGGGAATTCCTGCGCCGCGCCATGGGCGCAAAGGGGCAAGGTGCTGCGGCGCCTTGCCTTTTCGCATTTTGGGCGGCGGCTCTGTCTGCCTGCGGCTGCAGGGGCCGCTTTCCCTGCGGGCCGGGCGCGGCCTATAGTGGCGGCACGTCCGACGGAAACCGGCTCCGGCTCCGTTGAACCTGCACAGGCCACCGGAAGCTTATCGTGACCCAAGACAGCCGCCCCGATCTTGCCGCCTTGTCCCGCATGCCGCGCCGCAGGCGCGGGCGTCTCTGGCTGTGGCTGGTTCTGCTGCTGGCACTTGGCGGCGCCGCGCTCTGGTATTGGCAGGTCTCGCAGGGCGAGACGCGCTATGTCTATGACACCGCACCGGTCACCCGCGGCGATCTGGAGGTGACGGTGGTTGCCACCGGCACGGTCCAGCCCACAACGCAGGTGGAACTCTCCTCGGAACTGTCGGGCACGCTGGCCGCAGTCGAGGTGGACTATAATGACGAGGTGACCGAAGGGCAGGTGCTGGCCCGGCTGGACGACACCAAGCTGAAGGCCGCGGTGACCAATGCCGAGGCGCAGCTGGTGTCCGCGCGGGCAAAGCTTGCCTCGGCCGAGGCGACGGTGACCGAAACCGCTGAGGCGCTGACCACGGCCGAGGCGCTGGACAAGCGCGGGCTGCAGCAGCGGCAGACCTATGTTGCCGCCAAGGCCGCGCATGACCGGGCGGTGGCCGCGGTGGAGATGGCCGAGGCCGATGTCACGCTGGCCGAAGCGAACCTGTCCAGTCAGAAGGCCGATCTCGACAAGGCCGAGATCCGGTCGCCCATCAACGGCATCGTGCTGACCCGCGCCGCCGAAAAGGGCCAGATCGTCGCCGCCTCGCTGAACGCCCCGATCCTGTTCACCCTGGCCGAAGATCTGACCCGGATGGAGCTGCGGGTTTCGGTTGATGAGGCGGATATCGGCCGGGTGAAGGTGGGGCAGGAGGCGACCTTTACCGTCGATGCCTATCCGGGCCGCGCCTTTGACGCCCGGATCACCAGCCTGCGCTATGCGCCGGACGACACCGAGAATGTGGTCTCCTACACCGCCGTGCTGAGCGTTTCCAATGAAGACCTGCTGTTGCGCCCCGGCATGACCGCCACGGCAACCATCACCATCGCGCGGGATGAGGGTGTTCTTCTGGTGCCGGTGGCATCGCTGCGCTACGCGCCGCCGGCGCAGACCAGCAGCAGCCGGTCGGGCCGCGGGCTTCTGGGCTTCATCCTGCCCAGCCCGCCGTCCAACACCCCCGCGGGCCGGGTGGACGGATCGGGGGTCTGGGTGCTGCGCGGCGGGGTGCCGGTGCGGGTGAAGGTGACCCCCGGTGCCACCGACGGGACCAAGATCGTCGTCACCTCGGAAGAGCTGCAGGAGGGCGACGCCGTGATCCTGAGCCAGCGCGAGGCCGGCTGATGGCCGAAACAGAGCCGCCGCTGATCGAATTCCGCAACGTCTCGCGCGTTTACGGGCAGGGTGAGGCCGAGGTGCGGGCGCTGGACGGGGTCAGCCTGACCATCGCGCGGGGGGAGTTCGTGGCGATCATGGGCCCCTCGGGCTCGGGCAAGTCCACGACAATGAACATCATCGGTTGTCTGGACCGGCCCTCCTCGGGCGATTACCTGTTCGAGGGCGTTGCCGTGCAGGACCTGTCGGCCGATGCGCTGGCGTTGCTGCGGCGGCATTATCTGGGCTTTGTCTTTCAGGGGTTCAACCTTCTGGCCCGCACCTCGGCGGCCGAGAATGTGGAACTGCCGTTGATCTACAAAGGTGTGCCTGCGGCGGAACGGGCGGAACAGGCGCGGGCGGCGTTGGCCAAGGTTGGCCTTTCCGGGCGCGAGGGGCACGATCCGTCGCAGCTTTCGGGCGGGCAGCAGCAGCGGGTGGCGATTGCCCGCGCGCTGGCGGGCAGCCCCATGGTTATTCTGGCCGATGAGCCCACCGGCAATCTTGACAGTCACCGCAGCCACGAAATCCTGATCCTGCTGCAGCAGCTGAACGCGGCCGAGGGGATCACCATCGTCATGGTCACCCACGAACCCGACATCGCCGCCTATGCCAAGCGGCTGATCGTCTTTACCGACGGCCGGATCACAAAGGATGCCCCGGTGGAGTGGAACCGGACCAAAGCGGGGGCTGCGCCATGATCATCGAGGCGATGCGCCTGGCGCTGCGGTCCATTCTGCGCAACAAGCTGCGGTCGTTCCTGACCATCCTTGGTGTGGTCATCGGGGTGGCTGCGGTCATCGCCATGGTGACCGTGGGGCAGGGATCGTCGCAGCAGGTCTCGGCCTCGGTGTCCTCTCTCGGCTCCGACATGCTGGTGCTGCGGCCCGGCCAGCGCGGGTTCGGCCCGCCGGGCGGGGCGCCCGCCCGCCGCTTTACCCTGCGCGATGCCGAGGCGGTGGCGACACTGCCCGTCGCGCGGCTGGTGGCGCCCACGGCCAGCGCCTCGGCCACGGTGGTCTTTGCCGCATCCAATGTCTCGACCTCGATCACCGGATCGACGGAAAGCTATCTGGAGATTGCCAACTGGACGCTGGCCAATGGCCGCAACATGACCGCCGCCGAGGCCCGCGCAGGCGCCCCCGTCTGTATTATAGGCGAGACGGTGCGCAAGAACCTGTTCGGCACGCTGGACCCGGTGGGCCAGCAGGTCCGCGTCAAACAGCTCAGCTGTCAGGTCATCGGACTTCTGGCCTCGAAAGGGGCGGGAAGTTTTGGGCAGGATCAGGACGATCTGATCATCATGCCGATCCGGCTGGTGCAGCGGCGGCTGAACGGCGATCAGGACGTGAATTCCATCCAGATCGCGCTGTCGCCCGGGGTTTCCACGGCCGAGGGCATCCGTTCGGTGCAGGATCTGATGCGGGAACGCCGCCGGATCGGTCTGGGCGCGGCGGATGATTTCTCGGTCACCGATATGAAAGAGGTGGCCTCGATGCTGAATCAGGTGAATTCGGTGCTGTCGGGGATGCTGTCCTCGGTCGCCGCGGTGTCCCTGCTGGTGGGTGGCATCGGGATCATGAACATCATGCTGGTGTCCGTCACCGAACGCACGCGGGAGATCGGCATCCGGCTGGCCATCGGCGCCACCTCGCGCCAGGTGCTGACGCAGTTTCTGGTCGAGGCGGTGGTGCTGTCCCTTCTGGGCGGGGTCATCGGCATTGCCGCGGGGCTGGCGCTGGCCTGGGGGGCGGGGGTGTTCATGGGCATTCCCTTCGCGCCCTCGGCCGGGGTGATCCTCCTGGCCTTTGTCTTTTCCGCGGTGGTGGGGGTGGTCTTCGGCTTCTTCCCCGCCCGGCGGGCGGCGCGCATGGACCCGATCGAGGCCCTGCGCCACCAATAGGCTCAGCCGGGGCGGTTGCTGCCGGGGCCAAGGGCAGCGGCAATCTCGCGCGCCATGGCCTGACCCGTGGCGCTTAGCGCAAGAAGTCCACCCTCGCGCCGGATCAGCCCGGCGTCCAGCCCGCGCAGGATCACCCGTTCGGCATGCGGGCGGGACCAGCGCAGATGATCCTCCAGCGCGGAAACGGTGTTCTCCTCGCTTTGCCGCGGACCATCGGCATGGGCGGACAGGTGGCTGACCAGCGTCCGCAGCGCGACCATTACCTGCCGGTCACGGCGGCGGCGCAGGGTGGCGACCATGCCCTGTTCCGGCGCGGCCAGCAGCGCGGCGATGAACAGCACCGCAGTCGTCAGCGCCATGCTGCCCCCGATGGAGACATCCAGCGCGAAGGCGGCGCGATGGCCCAAAAAGACCGCCCCCACGCCCAGGGCCACTGACAAGGGCACCATGACCGACAGTCGCCGCGTCAGCAGAAAGGCTGTTGCGGGCGGCACGATGACGAAGGCCACGAACAGGATCGCGCCCACGGCATCCAGCGCGGCCACCGCCGTGGTGGCCGTCAGCGCCAGAAGGCCGCTGAAGACCGCCCCGGGCCGCATGCCCTGCAACCGCGCTAAATCGGGGTCAAAGGTGGCCAGCTTCAGCTGCTTCCAGAACAGCACCACATAAGCCGCATTCAGCGCGGCACAGGCCGCCAGCGTCAGCAGGGCCTGCGGCACCTCAGCCCCCAGAACCGGAGTGGTGTCCAGCCAGACGAAGGCGATCTCGCCCAGAAGAACGGTGTCGATGTCCAGATGGATGTCGCGGGCGTAGAGGTTCAGGATCAGCACACCCGCGGCGAACAGCGTTGGGAAGACCAGCCCCATGGCGGCATCCTGCCGGATCACGCCGCTGCGGCTCAGCGCCTCGATGGCAAGGACGGTCAGAAGGCCCGCGGCGGCCGCGCCCAGCACCTGCACCGGCCCGGCAATCAGCCCGGTGGCCAGCCATGTGACCGCGATGCCGAAGACCACGGAATGGCTGATCGCATCGGTCAAGAGCGCATTGCCGCGCAGGACAAGGAAATTGCCGGGCAGGGCGGCGGCGGCCGAAAGCAGCACCCCGGTCAGCAGGATCGCCGTTTCCGGCTGGGACAAGAGGCCGATCATCCGCGCGCCCCCTTCAGAAACCCGCGCACCAGAAGACCGCGCCCGGGCGCCAGCAGCAGCGACACCCCGGCCAGCCCGGCGGCGATCAGCGCGATCACCGGCCCGGTGGCCAACCCCCGCGCGCCCGAGGAGACCAGCGCCCCCGCTACGCCCGACACCGCCCCCGCCAGCGCGGCCAGCACCAGCATCGGAAACAGCGACTGCACCCATTGCCGCGCCGCCACCGCGGGCGCGATCAGCAGGGCGACCATCAGGACCACGCCCACCACCTGCAGGCCAAGGACGATGGCGACCGCAGTTGCCGCGGACAACAGCGCCTCGATCCCCGTTACGGGGCGGCCAAGGCTGCGGGCATAGTCGCGGTCAAAGGTCACCAGCTTCAGGTCCTTCCAGACCAGCGCCAGCACCAGCGCCACCGCGGCCGCTGCGCCGCCGATCAGCCGCACATCGGATTGCAGCATGGCCGCCGCCTGCCCGAAGAGAAAGGTCGACAGCCCCGCATGGCCGCCCGCGCCGCTGTGCTGGATGGCAGACAGCAGCACGGTGCCAAGCGCGAAAAAGCCCGACAGGACGACGCCCATCACCGCATCGGCCTTCAGCCGCGTCATCCGCAAGACCAGCTGCACCGAGGCCGCCGCCAGCAGCCCCGCCAAAAGCGCGCCCGCCAGAAGCCAGGGCAGGCTGCGGCTGCCCGCCGCCAGATAACCCAGACAAATGCCGGGCAGCGCGGCATGGGACAGGACATCCCCCATCAGGCTTTGCCGCCGGAGCGTGGAAAAGGTGCCAAGTGCGCCCGCCAGCGCCCCCAGAAGGGCGGTGCCAAGCGCCACGGTCTGCACCGGGCCGGGCGTCAGAAGGGCCGTAATCACGCCGCACCCCCCAGCCCATGGTCCGCGGGGTCCAGCACGGCCAGTTGTCCGCCATAGGTGGCGCGCAGATTCTGCGCGGTATATGTCTCTGCCACCGGCCCCTGGGCGATCACCCGGCGGTTCAGCATCACCAGCCAGTCGAACCAGCGCCGCACGGTGGACAGGTCGTGATGCACCACGACCACCGTCTTGCCGCGGTCGCGCAGCCGGTGGAGGAGCGCGACAATCGCCGCCTCGGTCGTGGCATCGACACCCGCCATCGGCTCATCCAGGAAATACAGGTCCGCGTCCTGCACCAGCGCCCGGGCAATGAAGACCCGCTGCTGCTGGCCGCCCGACAGCTGGCCGATCTGGCGGCCCGCGTAATCGGCCATGCCCACATCCTCCAGCGCGGCCATGGCCTTGGCCCGCTCCGCCCGGCCCGGACGGCCGAACAGGCCCAGCCGGGCATAAAGGCCCATCGTCACCACATCCACCACAGTGGTCGGGAAATCCCAGTCCACCGAGGACCGCTGCGGCACATAGCCCACCCGCCCGCGCGCCTGCGCCAGGGGCTGGCCGAAGTAGCGCACATGCCCCGCCGTGGGCTTCACCAGCCCGAGACAGCCTTTCAGGAAACTGGATTTTCCGGCCCCGTTCGGGCCGACGATGGCGGCCATAACTCCGGGGGGAATGTCGATATCGGCGTCGATCAGCACCGGCTCTCCGCCATAGCCGACGGTCAGGTCTTCGGCATGCAGCGCAAGATGCGGCTCGTGCAGCGCGGTCGTGGTCATTCAGCAATCTCCGGCGGCAGCGGGGCAGGCGTGCCGCCCAAAGCGGTGACGATGGTTGCGGCATTGTGGCGGATCATGCCGATGTAGGTTCCGGCCGGGCTGCCCGCGGGGGCCAGCGCGTCGGAATAAAGCTCTCCCCCCACGCGGACGGTGGCGCCGCGGGCGGCGACCGCCTCGATCAGCGCCTGAATGGTGCGCGGGTTCACGGTGGATTCGATGAAAACCGCTGGCACGCGACTTTCGGCCACGGTGGCGGCCACTGCGTCGATATCGGCAATCGCCGCCTCGGACGCGGTGGAGATGCCCTGAATGGCCGTCACCTCCAGCCCGTAGGCCCGGCCGAAATAGGCGAAGGCGTCATGGGCGGTGACGAGCTGGCGCTGCGCCTGCGGAATGGTGGCGACCGAGGTCGCAACCCAGCCGTCCAGCGCCGTCAGCGCGGCCGAGGTGGCCGCGGCATTGGCGGTGATCTCGGCCGCGCAATCCGGGCGTTCGGCGGCGATGGCCGCGGCGATCACCGGAACGGTTCCGGCCCAAAGCCCCGGGTCCATCCAGACATGCGGGTCCGGCTGGCCGTCGCTGGCCAGGCGCTGATCTTCGGTCACGGCAGCCTCGGACACGGCGACGACCGGGCGGCTGTGTGACAGCTTGTCCAGCACGGCGCCCAGCTGGCCCTCAAGGTTCAGCCCGCCATAAAGCACCAGCTCCGCCCGTTGCAGTTTGGCCAGATCCGAAGGCGCGGGGGTGAAGAGATGCGGGTCCGCGCCGGGGCCGACCAGGGTTTCCACCTGCGCGCATTCACCCCCGACCAGCCTGGCAATATCGGCGATCATGCCCACCGTCGCCAGCACATCCAACGGCGCCTGAGCGCGGGCGGAGGCTGGCACCAACAGGGCAAGAGCAGTGGCAAGGATCAACGGGCGGGATGTTTGGCGGCGTCTGGGTTCCATGGTTGCGATCTTATGCAACTGAGAAGCATTTGCAACTGAAGAATGGGGTGCCGGGGGATTCTCACCTTCGGGTTTCCTGTTGCGAAAGCGCGTGATAGGCTGGCGCGATGAAGAAGATCACCGACATGACCGCCCGGATGACACAGGCTTTGCGTGAGGGAGGCGTTCGCGTCACCCGCCAGCGTGAGGCCTTGCTGCGCGTCCTGACCGAGGCGCAGGACCATCCCGATGCCGCCGAGCTGCACCGCCGGGCGCAGGGGCTGGATGACAGCGTTTCGCTTGCCACCGTCTACCGCACCTTGGCGGTGCTGGAGCGGGAGGGCGTGGTTCACCGCCATTCCTTTGAAAATGGCGGCGCGCGGTTCGAGGTGGCCGATACCTCGCATCACGACCATATCGTCGATGTGGATTCGGGTGAGATCATCGAATTCCACAATGCCAGGATCGAGGAGCTGCAGCGCCAGATCGCGGCCGAAATGGGCTATGAGATCGTTCATCACCGGCTGGAGCTGTATTGCCGCCGCAAATAGCGCCGCATGACGCTTGCTTGCGGCCCGCTGCGCCACGCCCCATATTCACCGGGAAAGCGGGCAAGTGCCGCCCGCGGCGATGCGGAGAAATGTCATGACGGAACGTGCAATTCTGGCAGGCGGCTGTTTCTGGGGCATGCAGCAGCTGATCCGGCGGCTGCCCGGGGTGATTTCGACCCGGGTGGGCTATTCCGGCGGCGAGGTGCCGAATGCCACCTACCGCAATCACGGGATGCACGCCGAGGCGATTGAGGTGATCTTCGATCCGGCGAAACTGTCGTTCCGGCGCCTTCTGGAATTCTTCTTCCAGATCCACGATCCCAGCACGCCCAACCGGCAGGGCAATGACCGTGGCCCGTCCTACCGTTCGGCCATCTTCTATCTGTCCGAGGCGCAGCGCGACACGGCCGTTGACACGATTGCCGATGTCGATGCCTCGGGCCTGTGGCCGGGCAAGGTGGTGACGGAGGTGAAGCCCGCCGGCGACTTCTGGGAAGCGGAGCCCGAACATCAGGATTATCTGGAGCGGCTGCCGAACGGTTATACCTGCCATTTCCCGCGTCCGGGCTGGGTTCTGCCCAAGCGCGCCGCGGCGGAGTAACTTCAGGGTGCTGGCGGGGCGGTGAGGCCGGGTGCCGGGTCTGACAGGCGCAGCAACCCCGCCAGCCCGTGGTTTTCCGCCACCAGATCCTGCAGCGAGACAGCGTCCAGTTCGTGGAAAAATGCCGCCTGTGCCCGGCACAGCGCGGCCTGCAACCGGCAGGGGCCACGCAGGGGGCAGGTGTTGCGGGCGGGGTCGAAACATTCCGCCAGCGGCAGGTCGCCCTCGAACAGGCGGAACACATGGCCGATGGAAATCTTGGCCGCGGGCAGCGCCAGCCGCAGCCCGCCCGACCGGCCCCGCAACGTTTCCACAAATCCCGCCCCCTGCAGCAGCGCGACCACCTGCAGAAGATGGTTCAATGAGGCGTTGCAATGGTCTGCAATGTCCTGGGTGCGGACGATGCGGCCCTGATTGACCGCGCAAAACATCAGCACGCGGGCGGCAAGATTGGTGCGGAGGGTCAGGCGCATCGGAATCCGGAATGGGCTGGAACGGACCCATCATGCAGCGTCCGTGCGGCGGCGTCCCTGATCCAGATCAGAAAGCGGTGCCGCAGGTGCCGGTTTTCGCGCCCGCCGCCTTCTGTCATGGATGTGTCGTAAATCTGTTACAAATTGCCGGGTAGCCGCCTATCCTGAGGTTTCGAACAAAAGGACCTCCGGATGATCACCCTTGTCGCTGCCGGCCTGAATCTGTCCGTTGCCATGGGCTGCGGCGCGCTGATCGGGATTGAACGCCAGCTGCGCCAGCGCAAGGCCGGGCTGCGGACCAATGCGCTGGTGGCGCTTGGCGCGGCGGCCTTCATGGTCTTTTCCATGCTGGTCGAGGGGGACATGAGCCCCAGCCGCGTGGCCGCGCAGGTGGTCAGCGGCATCGGCTTTCTGGGGGCGGGAATCATCTTCCGTGACGGGTTCAACGTGCACGGCCTGACCACGGCGGCCACGCTCTGGTGTTCGGCGGCGGTGGGGTTGCTGGCGGGCCATGGCAACTGGGATTTCGCGCTTCTGACGACGGGGCTGGTGGTATTCGTGAACTTCGGGCTGCGGCCTTTCGTGCAATGGCTGAAACGGCGGCTGAATGCGCGCAATCCGCAGGGCCGGGTGTTCCGCGTGGCGGTGACAGTGACACCGGACCTTGAGGGCGGGACCCGCAGCCTGCTGTTGCGGACACTCGGCCTCAGCGGGTTGCATCTGAGCGAGATCGACATGCGCCCGGCGGACGGTGGGCAGACGCTGGTTCTTGTGGCGACCGTTGCGGCCGAGGGGGCCACCACAGATGCGGTGCTGGAACAGGCGGTTCAGCGACTGGCCGCCGAGCCGGGCCTGACCCGGGTCCGCTGGGAATCGCTGGACGAGGGCTGACGCAGGGGCTGCAGCCCGTTTTCCGCGCAAATGCTGCCCGACAGGGCAGGGCGCTGCTTTGCGCTTTTGCCCCTGCCGCCAAGCGATGCTAGACAGAGGCCGGGCCAGCCGCTAAAAGGCTTGCGTTAGCGCTAACATAGCCGCGGAGGAACCATGGTCTCGCGTGTCATTCCGGTCGAACCCTTCGATCTGGTGGTTTTTGGCGGTACCGGCGACCTTGCCCGCCGCAAGATTCTTCCGGGGCTTTATCTGCGGTATCTGGCCGGACAGATGCCGCCCGATGCGCGGGTGATCGGCGCCGCGCGGGGCGATCTGACCGATGATGAATTCCGCAAGACCGTGGCCGAAGCGATCGAGGAATTCGTGCCTGCCGCCCGGCGCGATGCCGCGGCCATTGCCGGATTTCTGGGCCGTCTGGCCTATGTCGCCATCGACGCGAAGGGCGAAACGGGCTGGGCCAGGCTGAAAGAGCTGATCCGTGACGATGTGGTGCAGGCCTTCTATTTCTCGGTGGCGCCTGCCCTGTTCGGCGATCTGGCGGAACGGCTGCGGCTGCATGGAATCGCCGGGCCGCAGGCGCGGATCGTGGTGGAAAAGCCGTTTGGCCGCGATCTGGCCAGTGCGCGCGCGCTGAACGCCACGCTGGCGCAGCATTTCACGGAAAGCCAGATCTACCGGATCGACCACTATCTGGGCAAGGAGACCGTCCAGAACCTGATGGCGGTGCGCTTTGCCAATATCCTGTTCGAGCCTTTGTGGAAGTCCGAATACATCGACCATGTCCAGATCACCGTGGCCGAGACGGTCAGCGTGAACGGTCGTGGCGCCTATTACGACAAATCCGGCGCGATGCGGGACATGGTGCAGAACCACATGATGCAGCTTCTGTGCCTGATCGCGATGGAGCCGCCCTATCACTTTGACCCCGATGCTGTGCGCGATGAAAAGCTGAAGGTGATCCGCGCGCTGGACCCGGTGCGCCCCGAAGATATCGTCCGCGGCCAGTACCGGGCCGGCGGGGATGAAGGCAGCTATGTCGAGCATTCGGAAAATCCCGACAGCCGCACCGAAAGCTATATTGCGCTGAAGCTGAACATCTCGAACTGGCGCTGGAAGGGCACGCCCTTCTACCTGCGCACCGGCAAAAGGCTGCGGGCGCGGGAATCGGAAATCGCCATCACCTTCAAGGAACCGCCGCATTCGATCTTTGACGATGACCGCGGCTGGCGCGAGAATGTGCTTGTCATCCGGCTGCAACCTGATGAAGGCATGAATCTGAAAGTGATGATCAAGGAGCCGGGCCCGGGCGGCATGCGGCTGGTGCAGGTGCCTTTGGACATGTCCTTTGCCGATGCGCTTGGCGATGCGGCACAGGATGTGCCCGACGCCTATGAGCGGCTGATCATGGATGTGATCCGCGGCAACCAGACGCTGTTCATGCGCGGCGATGAGGTGGAGGCGGCCTGGGCCTGGACCGATCCGATCATCGAAGGGTGGGAGGCGCGCGGCCACCGCCCGCAGGGCTATGACCCCGGAACCTCGGGGCCGGAGGATGCGCTGATGCTGATGCACCGCGACGGGCGGCGCTGGCGGGAGATCAAGGCATGAATTTTCAGGACTACCCCGACCGCGATTTTCTGCATCTGAAACTGGCCGATACGATTGCCGGGCAGCTTGCGGATTTTATCCGGCGCGAGGGGCGGGCCACGCTGTCCGTGCCCGGCGGCACCTCGCCCGGGCCGGTCTTCGACATCCTCTCGGGGGTGGATCTGGACTGGGGCCTCGTCTCGGTCGTGCTGAATGATGAACGCTGGGTGCCGGAAGACTCTGACCGCTCCAACACGCGCCTCCTGCGCGAAAGGCTGCTGAAGGGGCGCGCGGCCAAGGCGCGGCTGATCCCGCTTTATCTGCCTGGCCATGCCGCGCCCGAAGAGGCGCTGCCCGCGCTGGAGGCCGGACTGTCGCCGCATCTGCCGCTTTCGGTGCTGCTGCTGGGGATGGGGGCCGACATGCATACGGCCAGCCTGTTCCCCGGGGCCGACCGTCTGGCGGAAGGGCTGTCGCCCCATGCGCCGCTTCTTTTGCCGATGCGGGCCGCTGCGGCGGTGGAACCCCGTATCACCCTGACCGCCCCCGTGCTGCGGGAGGCGTTCAACATCCATGTGCTGATCACCGGAACGGCCAAGCGCGAGGCGATCCAGCGCGCGGCCACGCTTCCGCCAGAAGAGGCCCCGATCCGTGCCGTGCTGGATCAGGCCACCATCCATTGGGCCGAATAAGGAAATCCCGCATATGAGCAAGTGGAGCGATCTTCTCTCCCATCACGCCGCCACCGTCGGCCGGCCGATCCTGTCGCTGTTCGCTGAAGACCCGGACCGCGCCGCGCAGTTCTCGGTCCGGGCGGACGGGATGCTGTTCGACTGGTCGAAGACCGGGATCGACGCCACGGCGCGCGATCTGCTTGTGCGGCTGGCCGAGGGTTCGGGCGTGGCGGAAAAGCGCAGCGCGATGTTCGGGGGCGAGAAGATCAACGACACCGAGGGCCGCGCCGTGCTGCATGTGGCGCTGCGCGCGGGCGATGAGGCGGTGATCTCTGTCGATGGCACGGATGTGATGCCCGCGATCCGCGACGGTCTGGTCAGGATGGCCGCTTTCGCGCGCGATGTGCGGTCCGGCGTGGTGCAGGGGCAGGGCGGGCGGATCACCGATGTGGTGAACATCGGGATCGGCGGGTCGGACCTTGGCCCGGCCATGGCCACGTTGGCGCTGGCACCGTTCCACGACGGGCCGCGGGTGCATTATGTCTCGAACGTGGATGGCGCGCATGTGCATGACACGCTGCGGGGGCTGGACCCGGCCACGACGCTGGTGATCGTCGCCTCCAAGACCTTCACCACCATCGAGACGATGACCAATGCCGATACCGCCAAGCGCTGGATGGCGGGCGGTGTCACCGATCCGGCGGCGCAGTTCGCCGCCGTTTCCACCGCTTTGGACAAGACCACCGCCTATGGCATCGACCCCTCGCGCGTCTTCGGTTTCGAAGACTGGGTGGGCGGGCGCTATTCGATGTGGGGGCCGATCGGCCTGTCTCTGATGATCGCCATCGGGCCGGAGGCGTTCGGAGAATTCCTTGCCGGCGGCCGGGCGATGGACCAGCATTTCCTGACCGCCGGTTTCGCGCAGAACATGCCGGTGATTCTGGCGCTTGTGGGGATCTGGCACAACCAGATCTGCGGCCACCCGACCCGTGCCGTGCTGCCCTATGACCAGCGCCTGTCACGGCTGCCCGCCTATCTCCAGCAGCTGGAAATGGAATCAAACGGCAAGAGCGTGGCGGTGGACGGCTCGTCCCTTGTGGTGAACTCCGGCCCCGTGGTCTGGGGAGAGCCGGGGACCAATGGCCAGCATGCCTTCTATCAGCTGATCCATCAGGGCACCCGGGTGGTGCCATGCGAATTCCTTGTGGCCCGCCACGGGCATGAGCCGGATCTGGCGCATCATCACCTTCTTCTGGTGGCGAACTGCCTTGCGCAATCCGAGGCGCTGCTGCGCGGCCGCAGCCTTGAGGAGGCGCGGGCGATCATGGCGAAGAAGGGGGTCACGGGGGCCGAGCTGGAGCGGCAGGCGCGGCACCGGGTGTTCCCGGGCAACCGTCCGTCCACCACGCTGGCCTATGACCGGCTGACGCCCTTCGTTCTGGGGCAGATCATCGCGCTTTACGAACACCGGGTCTTTGTCGAGGGAGTGATCCTCGGCATCAACTCCTATGACCAATGGGGGGTGGAGCTGGGCAAGGAACTGGCGCTGGCGCTGCAGCCCGTGCTGGAGGGCAAGACCGGCGCCGAAGGCAAGGACGGCTCCACCGCCGCGCTGGTCGCCTTCCTGAAGGGCTGAGCCCGCGACCCCTGCAAAACGCCCCGCCGCCCGAAAGGACGGCGGGGCGTTTCATTGTCAGAACTTGTAGTTGATCCGCAGCGCGGCCGAGGTGTTGTCCAGATCCACGCCCGAACCGCCGAAATTGTCGAATTTGTCGGCCAGGATCTCGCCGCCGATGGTCCAGTTGTCGGTGACGGCGTAGTCAAGGCCCGCGCCAATGGTCCAGCCGTTTTCCGACAGGCTGCTGCCGCCAAGGGTGGCCTTGGCATGGGCCGCACCTGCGGTTGCATAAACCAGCGTGCGGCCAAGGTCATACCCGGCCTGCAGCTTCAGCCGGGTCACGCTGTCCAGCTCGTCCCCGGCGGTGGTCAGGCCGGTGCCGGCCTTGTTGTATTCGCCTTCCACGCCCAGCACGGTCTGGCCCAGATCCCAGCGATAGCCGGCCTGCACGCCATAGGTGCCGCCGTTGCCCTTGTTTCCGGCGGCATCCGCGTCGCCATAGCCCAGCTGCACACCGCCGTAGAAACCGCCCCAGTTGGCCTGCGGCTGCATGATGACCGGCGCGGGCGCGGGAACCACCTCGGGCTCGGTCACCACAACGGTCGGACCCCCCGCCAGCGCGGGCGCGGCCAGCGCGCCGCTGGCGGCAAGGATCAATGCGATACGTTTCATCTGTCGTTCTCCTGTTCGGGCCGTCCGGGCCGCCCTCGTCCGGGCGGTCTTCGCTGCGGCCAGACCCTACCTTTCATCGCCGCGGGGTCTGGAAAACCCGTCCTCACGCAGCGGTGACAGGAAGTGAACGGTTCGGTTCAGTTTGGGCGGAAACCGGCCTTTCCGGCCGGATGCGCAGGCCGGAAGCTGCCGATCATCCGGCGCGTTCGGCCAGCGCCATCCATTCCTCTTCCGCCGCTGCCAGGGCTGCCTGACGTTCGGCCAGCATGTCACTGGCTTTGCGGAATTTTACCGGCTCCTTGGTGAAAAGATCCGGCTGGGCCAGCAGGTCGTTCAGCTTGCCGATCTCGGTTTCCAGCCGTTCCAGCAGACCCGGCAGATCGTCCAGCCGCTTGCGCTCGGTGAAGGACAGGGCATTGCCCTTCGGCGCCTCCTCCTTCTTCGGCTCCGGGACCTTCACGGCGGCTTTCACCGCCCGCTCCTCGGCCACCGGGCGCTGCGCCACGTAATCCGACCAGCCGCCGGGATAGACGCTTGCCTTTCCATCCCCCTCCATCGCCACGGTGGCGGTGGCCACCCGGTCGATGAAATCGCGGTCGTGGCTGACCAGCAGGACGGTGCCGTCGAACTCGCCCAGAATATCCTGCAGCAGGTCCAGCGTTTCCACATCCAGATCGTTGGTCGGTTCGTCCAGAATCAAAAGATTGGACGGCAAGGCCATGATCTTGGCCAGCAAAAGCCGCGCCTTCTCTCCGCCGGACAGCGCCTTGACCGGCGCACGGGCCTGCCGCTCGTCAAAGAGAAAGTCCTTCAGATAGCCGACCACATGCTTCGGCATGCCCCGCACCATCACCTGATCCGAGGCGCCCGAGACCGCCATCAGCGGATCGCCGGTCAGATTCTCCCAAAGGCTGGCCTCGGGGTCCAGACGGCTGCGGGTCTGGTCAAAGACCGCGATCTCAAGATTGGTGCCAAGCGTCACGGCACCGGCGTCCGGCAGTACCTCGCCCGTCAGCATTTTCAGAAGCGTGGTCTTCCCCACCCCGTTCGGGCCGACGAAAGCCACCCGGTCGCCGCGCAGGACCCGCAGCGAGAAATCCTTCACGATGGTTTTCTCGCCGTAACGTTTGGTGAGGTCCACCGCCTCGATCACCCGCTTGCCCGAGACCGGCCCCGCATCCAGCCCAAGCGCCGCGGTGCCCTGCCGCCGAATCTGCGCCGCCCGCTCCGCCCGCAGTGCGGCCAGCGCCCGCACCCGGCCCTGATTGCGCTTCCGGCGCGCGCTGATCCCCTCCACGGCCCAGCGGGCCTCGGCCTTGATCTTGCGGTCCAGCTTGTGACGGGCCTCGTCCTCCTGCGCCCAGATGTCCTCGCGCCAATCCTCGAAGCCTTCGAACCCCGCCTCGCGCCGCCGCACCTCGCCCCGGTCGATCCACAGCACCGCCCGCGTCAGCGCCCGCAGAAAGGCGCGGTCGTGGCTGATCAGCACGAAGGCGGCCCGGGTCTCGCGCAGCTCGTTCTCCAGCCATTCGATGGCATGGATGTCCAGATGGTTGGTCGGCTCGTCCAGAAGCATCAGCTCCGGCGCCTCGGCCAGCAGCTTCGCCAGCGCCGCCCGCCGCCGCTCTCCGCCACTTGCGGTCGCGACCGGGGTGTCGGGGTTGAACTTCAGCCCCTCCGCCACGACAGACAGCCGATAGCGCTCTTCCTCGGGCAGGTTCGATCCGGCGAAATCGCCCAGCGTTTCAAAGCCGGACAGGTCCGGGTCCTGCTCCATATAGCCCACGGTCACGCCCGCCGGGATTACCCTTCCGCCGCGGTCGGGCTCCACCAGCCCGGCCATCACCTTCATCAGGGTGGATTTGCCGCTGCCGTTGCGCCCGACCAGCGCCACCCGGTCTCCGGGCTGCACGGTCAGGGAAAGGCCGTCGAAAACGGGGTTCCCGCCAAAGGTCAGGGAAACGTCGGAAATCTGAAGTACGGGTGCGCGTGCCATGATGCCCTGCGCTTACGAAGGCCGGCGGCCCCCGTCAATCTGCCTTCCCCCCATTCATCTGTTCATAAATATCCTGCGGGAGGTCCGGAGGGTGCAAAACCCTCCGGCCTGCGGTCTGATCCGGGCGCAACAGCCGCAAACCGGGCACCACCTGCCGCTTTCGCGCGCTTGCCGGGGCGCGGCGGCGCGCTAGAACAAAGGGCGCGCAGGAGAATGGCCATGACCGACGATGCACTCGTGATCTTCACCCCCTCGGGCAAAAGGGGGCGGTTTGCCATTGGCACGCCGGTGCTGACCGCGGCGCGGCAGCTGGGGGTCGATCTCGATTCGGTCTGCGGCGGACGCGGCATCTGTTCGAAATGCCAGATCACCCCGGGATATGGTGAATTTCCGAAGCACGGCGTGACCGTGGCCGAAGGTGCCCTCAGCGAGTGGAACGCGGTCGAGGATCGCTATAACCGCATCCGCGGGCTGGCCGCGGGGCGGCGTCTGGGATGTCAGGCCAAGGTGATGGGCGACGTGGTCATCGACGTGCCGCCCGAATCCCAAGTCCATAAGCAGGTGATCCGCAAATCCGCGGCCGAGCGGCATATCGACATGGACCCGGCCACCCGCGCCCTCTACGTCGAGGTGCAGGAGCCGGACATGGAGGAACCCACCGGCGATTTTGAACGGCTGAAGCGCGCCCTTGCCGCGCAATGGCAGATCGAGGGGGTGGAGGCCGATCTTTCCGTGCTGCGCCGGTTGCAGCCCGTCCTGCGCAAGGGCGAATGGAAGGCGACCGTGGTGCTGCACCGGGGCAACCACGATGCCGCGCACCGGATTCTGGACATTTTCCCAGGATACCACGATCTGCCGCTTTATGGCCTTGCCGTCGATCTCGGCTCCACCACCATCGCCGCGCATCTCTGCAGCCTGACTGATGGCCGGGTGCTGGCCTCCTCGGGGCTGATGAACCCGCAAATCCGCTTTGGCGAGGATCTGATGTCTCGCGTTTCCTATGCGATGATGAACCCCGGCGGCGATGTGGAAATGACCCGCGCCGTGCGTGAGGCGATTGACCATCTGTCCCGCACCATCGCCCAGGAGGCCGGGATCGCGGCCTCGGCCATTTATGAGATGGCGATCGTCTTCAATCCGGTGATGCACCACCTGTTCCTTGGGGTGGATCCGGTGGAGCTGGGGCAGGCGCCCTTTGCGCTGGCCACCTCGGATTCGCTCAGTCTCGACGCGCGGGATCTGGACCTGACCAGCCTGAACCGCAATGCGCGGGTCTATGTGCTGCCCTGCATCGCGGGCCATGTCGGGGCCGATTGCGCCGCCGTGGCGCTGGCCGAGGAGCCGCAGAAGTCAAAGGACATGGTGCTGATCGTGGATGTGGGCACCAATGCCGAGCTTCTGTGCGGGAATGAGGCGCGGGTGCTGGCCTGTTCCAGCCCGACCGGCCCGGCCTTTGAGGGCGCGCAGATCAGCTCCGGCCAGCGCGCCGCCCCCGGCGCCATCGAACGGGTGCAGATCGACCCGGTGACCAAGGAACCCCGCTTCCGCATCATCGGGGTGGAGCCATGGTCGGACGAGCCGGGCTTTGCCGATGCGGCGCAGAAAACCGGCATCACCGGCATCTGCGGATCGGGCATCATCGAGGCGGTGGCCGAGATGCGCATGGCGGGGCTTGTCGATCCGGGCGGGCTGGTCGGCGGGTCGGAGCAGACCGGGACCGCCCGCTGCGAACCGCATGGCCGGACCTTCAGCTATCTGATCCACGACGGCACCGCGACGGGCGGGCCGCGGATCACGGTGACGCAGGGCGATATCCGGGCGATCCAGCTGGCGAAATCCGCACTTTATGCGGGCGCGCGCCTTCTGATGGATGAGCTGGGGGTGGACAAGGTCGACCGCGTGGTTCTGGCCGGAGCCTTTGGCGCGCATATCAGCGCGAAACATGCAATGGTTCTGGGGATGATCCCCGATGTGCCGCTGGACCGTGTGTTCAGCGCGGGGAATGCGGCGGGGACGGGCGCGCGGATCGCGCTTCTGAACCGGGCCGCGCGTGACGGGATCGAGCGGACGGTCCATGACATCCACAAGGTCGAGACCGCCATCGAGCCGCGGTTTCAGGAGCATTTCGTCAATGCCAACGCCATCCCCCATGCGGTGGATACTTTCCCGGAGCTGTCGAAGATCGTGACGCTGCCCGATGTCTCCTTCAACACCGGCGGTTCGGGCGGAGAGGGCGGGCGCCGCCGTCGCCGCGGCTGACCGCAGGGCAGGGGCCCTGACAAGGATAATCCGCCCCTCTGCGGCAGATGCGGGCTTGACCGTTTCGCCCGCCCGCCTATCTTGCCGGGCATGGAGGACCCCGTCGCCACCCATATCGCAGGATGCGCCGCCGGGGACCGTGCGGCGTTCCGTGCCCTCTATCGTGACACCTCGGCGAAACTTATGGGCGTGCTTCTCCGTATCCTCCGGGAACGACATGAGGCGGAGGATGCCTTGCAGGAGGTCTATACCAGGGTTTGGCTGCGTGCCGGGCGGTTCGATCCCGCCCGCGGCCGCGGCATGACCTGGCTGATCACCCTGACGCGCAACCTTGCCATCGACCGGCTGCGTGCCCGCCCGGCCGAGGATTTCGGCGACACTGACCCCGACACCGCGCCCGACCGCAGCCCCCGCGCCGAAACCCGGCTGGTGGCGATGGGAGAGGCGCGGCGTGTGGCCGATTGCTTTGCCACGCTGGAGGCCGACCGCGCCGCCGCTGTGCGCGGCGCCTATCTGGACGGGCTGTCCTATGTCGAACTGGCCGCCCGCCATGCGGTGCCCCTGAATACGATGCGCACATGGCTGCGGCGCAGCCTCCTTCGGCTGAAGGAGTGCATCGACGCATGACCGATCTTCCGCTCAGCCCGGCCGAAGAGGCCGATGCCCTTGCCGCCGAATATGTTCTGGGCGTGCTTGACCTGCCCGAGCGCATGGCGGTCGAGCAGCGTATGAAAACCGATGGCGCTCTCCGCGCGGCGGTGGAGGCGTGGGAGGACCGTCTGGCCCCGTTGTCAGAGGATTACGCCGAAGTTCCGGCACCGGATCACCTGAAGGCGATCGAGGCGCGGCTTTTTCCCGATCCGCCGCGCCCCGCGCGCCGTGCGGGTCTGTGGGGCTGGCTGTCCGGCGCTGCGGCGGCTGCGGTTCTGGGCGTGGCCGTTCTGCTGGTCCTGCCACCGGCCCCCCCCGAAGCGCCGCCTGTCATCGCCTCGCTGGCCGCGGCGGATGCGCTTGGGGTCGCCTTCGAGGTGCATCATGACGGCCGCGCGCTGATCCTGCGGCAGACCGCAGGGGCCGCGGCGGATGCGGACCACAGCTATGAGGTCTGGGCCATCGCGCCGGGCGCGGCTCCGGTCTCGCTGGGGCTGGCCGGGGCAGACCCTATCCCCGCGCCGCGCCCGCCTGCGGGCTGGACGCTGGCCGTTTCGCTGGAACCTCTGGGCGGCAGCCCCACCGGCGCCCCGACCGGCCCTGTCATCGCGGCGGGTGAGGTGGGCGTCTGATCACGGCTGCGTGATTTTTTCCGGCTGCTGAAACTCGGCCTTCGGGGCCTTCGTATCTCCGGGCATCAGGCGGGACAGTCCCGCCGGAACACTGGGAGAGACCAAGATGAAAGCGATCCGCATTGCTGCCCTTCTGGCCCTGACCGCCGCCGCGCCCGCGCTGGCCGAAAACCCGATGGTGGGCGGCGCACCGATGTTCGAGGACAAGAACATCGTCGAAAACGCCGTGAACTCGGCCGATCACACCACGCTGGTGGCCGCGGTGCAGGCCGCGGGTCTGGCGGAAACCCTGTCGGGTCCGGGCCCGTTCACCGTTTTCGCCCCCACGAACGAAGCCTTTGCCAAGCTGCCCGCGGGCACGGTCGAAACCCTGCTGAAGCCGGAAAACAAGGATCAGCTGGTCAAGATCCTGACCTGCCATGTGGTGGCCGCCAATGCGATGGCGGCGGACATCGGCAAGATGATCGCCGATGACGGCGGCATGCACACGATCAAGACCGTGGGCGGCTGCGAATTCACCGCGATGGAGAAGGACGGCAAGATCATGATCAAGGACGGTCAGGGCAATGTGGCCACGGTCACCATTGCCGATGTAAAACAGTCGAACGGCGTGATCCATGTGATCGACACCGTGCTGCTTCCGGCCATGTGATCGCAGAGGCAAGGCCCCGGACGGGGCCGGCCCATGCCGGTGCGCGCACCCCATGCCCCTATGGGTGCGCCAGGCAGCAGGCAGCAAACCCCCGTTCGGGGCGGCGGCGCGGGTCCTCTCCCCGCGCCGCTGTCTTTTGCGGGAGGGCGCTGGTCTCTCTGGTCCGGGATCCTGCGCGCTTGACGGGGCTTGTGGGCTTGCTTCACTCTTTGCGCATATTTTGAAGAGTGGAGGTTCGGGATGCGGATTTTGCAGGCATTGGCGGTTGCAGTGGCGGCGCTGTCGCCTTGGGCCGCGGGGGCGGAAGGACGGTCGATCATTGTCTTGGACGCCTCCGGCTCGATGTGGGGCCAGATCGACGGCAAGCCGAAGCTTGAAATCGCGCGGTCTGCGCTGGCCGATGTGCTCTCGGGCCTGCCTGCGGAAACCGAGATCGGGCTGATGGCCTATGGCCATCGTTCACGCGGGGATTGCAGCGACATCGAACTGGTGGTGCCGCCCGGGCAGGGCACGGCACAGGCCATCATCGACGCGGCCAATGCGATGAAATTTCAGGGCAAGACCCCGCTGACCGAGGCGGTGCGGCAGGCGGCGGGCGACCTGCGTTCGACCGAAGAGAAGGCGACCGTCATCCTGATCACCGACGGGATCGAGACCTGCGCCGCCGATCCCTGCGCCCTTGGCACCGAGCTGGAGGCGTCGGGCGTGGATTTCACCGCCCATGTGGTGGGCTTCGGCCTTACCGCGGATGAAGGCCGTGCTGTGGCCTGTCTGGCCGAGAATACCGGGGGTAAATACATTCAGGCCGGCGATGCGGGCCAGCTGGTCGAGGCGCTGAAGACCACTGTGGTTCAGGCCCCGCCCGAACCGCCCCCCGCACCGGAGCCGCCGCCGGCCCCTGCTGCACTGGAAAACAACGTCGATCCTGTGCTTTATCTGGTGCCCGGCGGCCCGGAGCCGGAAGAGCGTGTGCTGCGGGATGCCATCTTCAACTTCATCACGCTGGCCGCCGACGGCACGCCGACCGATCAGTCCTATACGATCTACGGCGGCACCACGGGCCAGCTCGCGCCGGGCAAATATCTTCTGCGCACCACCCTGCATGAGGCCATGGTCGAACAGGAGGTCGAGATCGGCCCGGCGTCCGAACTGTCGCAGCCCCTCGTGGTGATGGAGGCGGGCATTCTGGACCTGAAGGTTCTGGCGACCGAGGGCGGCACCCCCGATCCTGACGGGTTCTTCCAGATCGACGGGCCGGATGATGTGACCGAAAGCGGCTATGGTCAGGTCTATCGGGTGTTCCCGGTCGGGGAATTCGCGCTTCACGCCCAACTGGGGGCGGCCAAAGCCGATGATACGGTGGTGATCGAGGCCGGACAGGTGACGGTCAAGACGGTGGTTCTGGGGGTGGGGCTGGCGGTGGTCACCAGCTTTTATACCGAAACGCTGGCCGCCGGGGATGCCGGGCAATATGTGGAAATCCTGCGGGCCGAAAAGGATATCGAGGGCAACCGCGACTCCGTGGCCTACAATTACGGCGATGGCGTGCAGTTCGACCTGCCGCCCGGTGACTACGTGGCGGTGGTGGAGCTGGGCGGCACCCGGGTCGAGACGCCGTTCACCATCGCCACGGGCCAGCGCAATGATGTGAAGGTCCTGCTGAACGCGGGCGTCGTGGCCTTCGCCTTCCCGCAGGGCGGCTATGTCGAGGTGCTGTCGGCGGCGAAGGACATCCAGGGCAACCGCAGCGCCCATGGCTATGGCTATGGCCCCGAATGGCAGACCACGCTGCCCGCCGGGGATTATATCGCGGCGATGGACCTGAACGGCGCCCACACCGAAACGCCCTTCACCGTCAAGGCCGGAGAGCGGGTGGAACTGGCGCTGAAGTGACGGCAGGCCGCTTGACCTTGCCCCGGCCATGGCTTAGGTCGGGGCGCATGCGGGTGTAGCTCAATGGTAGAGCAGCAGCTTCCCAAGCTGAATACGAGGGTTCGATTCCCTTCACCCGCTCCATCCCCTCCCGCCGCAGATGTCTTTTTCCGCTTGCAGCCACGGCCGGTTGACGGGCTTGTCCCCGCGCGCCGCGCCGGCGGAGTTGGTCGTGATCATGTCGCCTGCAATCCGGTGCCAAGGCGGCCGTCGCTTTGATGGGCGGGTGCTTGCCGGGGGGGCGGCGGCGGGCCATGGCAGGCGTTGCGAAGCGGCCTGTCACGCTGATATTCCGGGGGCAGACCTTCACCAGAAAGCCTTCGTCCATGCGCGCGATCCTTGCCCTTCTTCTTGCCGCGGTTGCGGCCCCGGCCTCAGCCGAGATGACGGAGGGGCCGACCTCTTATCCATTCATTGGCCGGTGGGATTGCGAGGTGGGGGAATTCAGTTTCTCCGCCACCACCTATGACCCGGGCGAGGCGCCGATGGAGATTCTGGACGTGGCGCAGGATGGCCAGACCTATACGCTGACCTTTGCGGATGACTATCAGCTGTCTTTGGGCATGAACCCCGATGGCACGATGGCGTGGTTTTCGCCGGTCTCGGGCGACAGCTTCACCTGCCGCCCGCTGGACTGACCCGGCCTGCTCGGCTATCCCCGGGGCGACAGAACCCTGAAGGAGATTTCCATGTCGACCGAGATCAAGCGCATCGGCACCGGCCCCCGCATGTCGGAAGCCGTGTCCTACAACGGCATCGTCTGGCTGGCGGGGCAGGTGGGCAATCCGGGCGACAGCGTGGCCGATCAGACCCGCCAGTGCCTGGCCGAGGTGGACCGCATTCTGGCCGAGGCGGGCACCGACAAGACCCGTATCCTTTCGGCGCAGATCTGGCTGGCGGATATTTCCGCCTTTGCCGAAATGAACGCTGTCTGGGATTCCTGGGTGCCGCAGGGCCACACCCCCGCCCGCGCCACGGGTGAGGCGAAGCTGGCCGCACCGGAATACAAGGTCGAGGTCATCGTGACTGCCGCGCTGAAGTGATGCCGGCAGGACCGGCGGGCGAGGGTTTCGCCGTCCGGTCCTGACAGATTACACGCCCCGCAGCCGGGCCACGGTTGCGGGGATTTCCATGACATCCGTGCGCGTGCAGTCGAACTGGCCCACCTGCACCCGGATGACCAGACGTCCCCGGTGCCGCGTGGGCGTCAGGTAGATGCGGCCATCGTCGTTGATCGCCTCCAGCAGTGCCGCCGTCGCGGCTTCCTCCGCCAGGGCGAAGGTGAACAGGGACAGCGACGGCTCCGTCACGATCTCCACCCCGGGCTGTGCCCGCAGCGCGTTGCAGGCTTCGACGGCCCAGGCCACATGGTTGCGGATGCGGGCGCGTAGCCCCTCCAGCCCATAGGCGCGGATCAGGAACCACAGTTTCAGCGCGCGGAACGGGCGGCCAAGCGGCACCGTCCATTCGTTGAAATTCACGATCTCTTCGCGCCCCGCGGTTTCCAGATAGGCCGGGCGCAGGCCAAGGGTGCGGACCTGCGGCCCCGGATCGCGCAGGAACTGCACCGCGCAGTCGAATTGCGCGCCCAGCCATTTATGCGGGTTGAAGATCACCGAATCCGCGCCTTCGACTCCGGCCCAAAGGGGGCGGAACTCGGGGCAGATCATCGCCGATCCGGCCCATGCGGCATCGACATGGACCGGCAGGCCATGGGCCTTGGCCACGGCGATGCAGGCGCCGATCCGGTCGAAGGCCCCGACCGAGGTGCCGCCCGCGCAAAGGACCACGCCGCAGGGCCGGAAGCCTGCCGCCAGATCGGCGCGGATCGCGGCGTCCAGCAGGGCGGGGTCCATCGACAGGCTGGTGTCGGTCGGCACCTTCACCAGGTTCTCCTGCCCGATGCCTGACAGGCGCGCTGCCTTGTCCACGCTGGAATGCGTCTCGGCACTGGCATAAAGCCGCAGCCGGGGCATGCCGGACAGGCCCTTCACCAGCCCCTCATGCCCAAGCGCCTGTTCCCGCATGGTCAGCACGGCGGACAGGGTGGCGGTGGTCGCGCTGTCATGCAGCGTGCCGGTGAACCCCTCCGGCAGCCCCACGGCCTGCGCCAGCCAGCCGATCATCACCTGTTCCATCTCGGTCGCGGCGGGAGAGGTCTGCCACAGCATGCCCTGCGCGGCCATGGCATTGGCGAGCTGCGCCGCCAGCATCGAGGCGGGTGCCGCATTGGCGGGGAAATAGGCAAAGAACCGGGGATGCTGCCAATGGGTCATGGCATCGGGGACCAGCCGGGTGAAATCGTCCCAGATCGCCTCCATCGGTTCGGGTCCGTCCGGGGGCGTGGCGGGCAGGGCGCTTGCCACCTGTCCGGGCACCAGAGGGGCGCGGACGGGGCGGTCGCGCAGCCCGGCATGGTAGTCCCGCGCCCAGTCGGCCGCGCGTTTGGACCAGATGTTCAGCTCGTCATGGTTCATGTTGGCCTCTCCCTGCGGGGCAGAAGGTCATGGCGGGGCAGGCGCCGCAACCCCTGTCAAAGGGCGGCCTGCACCTTCTTCGGCAGGCTGGCGCGGATCAGCGCGTAGGAGGTGGCGATCCGTTCGGCGATCTCTTCCTCCGGGACCAGCCCCCAGGGCAGCCGCACCCAGCTTGCGTGGAAATAGGGTGCGCGTTCGGCCCGGCCCATGTCGATCAGCAGGCGGGCGGTGTCCACATCCGTGCATTTGACCGAAACGCCGTGACCTTCGACCGCGCCGATGACGGCGAAAAGCTTGCCCCCCACCTTCCACGCATCATGGCCGCCGCCCCACGGGTCTGACCATTCGGCCCCGGGCAGGGCGCGGCAGGTGGCGTTGACGAAGGCGCGGGGATCACCGGACATGCGCCATCCTTGCCGGAATCGCTTGGCGCGGCAACGGGAATGCGCTATCGCCAAGGGCATGACGACATTGCGCAACACCTGCATCTGCTGCATTACCCGCTGACTTCGGTCGCGCGGGCGCTTCGTCTTGTCCCCCAAGGAACAGCCGATCCCCCGCGCGGGCAACGCCTGCCGCGTGAGGACACCATGGTGACGATCCGCCTGACCAATTCCAAGACCCGCCGGAAAGAGGACTTTACCCCCCTCGATCCGAAAAACGTGCGGATGTATGTCTGCGGGCCGACGGTCTATGACCGCGCGCATCTGGGCAATGCGCGCCCCGTGGTGGTGTTCGACACGCTCTACCGGCTGTTGCGGCATGTCTATGGCGCCGATCATGTGACCTATGTCCGCAACTTCACCGACGTGGATGACAAGATCAACGCTGAGGCCCTGCGCCGCCAGCAGGCGGGCGCCCCCGGCACGCTGGAAGAGCTGATCCGCGGGCGCACGGAAGAGACCATCGCCTGGTATCACGCCGATATGGATGCGCTTGGTGCGCTGCGCCCGGACCATGAGCCGCGGGCGACGGAATATATCGGCCCGATGGTGGCGATGATCCAGACGCTGATCGACGGCGGCCATGCCTATGCGAAAGAGGGCCATGTCCTGTTCCGCGTGCGGTCCTACAAGGACTATGGCGCACTGTCGGGGCGCAGCGTGGATGACATGATCGCGGGCGCAAGGGTCGAGGTGGCGCCCTTCAAGGAAGACCCGATGGATTTCGTCCTGTGGAAGCCGTCGGATGACGCGCTGCCGGGATGGGACAGCCCCTGGGGCCGCGGCCGCCCCGGCTGGCACATCGAATGCAGCGCCATGAGCCGCGAATTGCTGGGCGAAAGCTTCGACATCCACGGCGGCGGGCTGGACCTGCAATTCCCCCACCACGAAAACGAAATCGCCCAAAGCTGCTGCGCCCACCCCCACGGCGAATTTGCGCGCGTCTGGCTGCATAATGAGATGCTGCAGGTCGAGGGGAAGAAGATGTCCAAATCCCTGGGCAATTTCTTTACGGTACGGGATTTGCTGGACAGAAGCTATCCCGGCGAGGTGATCCGCTATGTCCTTCTGAGCAGCCACTACCGTAGCCCGATGGACTGGACGCATCGCAAGACAGTTGAAGCGCGGGCAGCGTTGTCGCGAATGTTCCTCATGCTTGGCAGCATGGATGATGACCTCTCGACTTTGGTCCCAGGGACCCCCCTTCCATGGATTGTCGAGGCCCTTTCTGATGATCTGAACACCAGTCTGGCTCTTTCGCTTTTGGCCCCGAAAGAAGTTGAGCAGCGTATCGGCAAGGCCAATGTCGGAGAACGGAAGGCCGACATCTATGCTTCGCAGCTTCTATTGGGCTTCGATGTAAAGACTTGGTACGAGCAACTCGCTAAAGACAGGGATTACCTTGCATTGATGGGGATTATTAAGGCTCGCGGAAAATCTCCTTTCGCGAATCTTTCGGTCCAGTTGACCGCTCTCTGGACCGAAGCAAAGGAAACAAAAGACTTTTCAAAGCTGGACGCGAAGAAAGCTGCACTCGCGTCGGTCGGGGTGGATGTTCTCATGGAGCGGAGTGGCATCCGCCTGATGACCGGCGCGGACTTCGATCCCGCCAAACTGGAGGCGCTTCTCTGATGGAACCGGCAGGCAGCGGGGGGCTTTCTGCCCCCCGGACCCCCCGAGAGTATTTGGGTCAAGAGGAAGGGGCAGGGGCGGCGTCCGGCAGGGAGCGGTTGTCGCTGTTCGACACCACCCTTCGCGACGGCCAGCAGACCCAAGGCGTGCAGTTTTCCTCGGCCGAGAAGGTACAGATCGCGCGGGCGCTGGATGCGCTTGGGGTGGATTATGTCGAGGGCGGCTGGCCCGGGGCCAATCCGACCGACAGCGATTTCTTCGCCGCGGCGCCGAAGCTGCGCGCGACGATGACCGCCTTTGGCATGACGAAACGCGCCGGGATTTCCGCCGCGAATGACGATGTGCTGGCGGCGGTGATGAATGCGGGGACGCCCGCGGTCTGTCTGGTGGGCAAGACGCATGAGTTTCATGTGACCACCGCGCTTGGCATCTCGCTGGAGGAGAACCGGGCGAATATCGCGGCCTCGGTCGCGCATCTGGTGGCGCAGGGGCGCGAGGCCCTGTTCGATGCCGAGCATTTCTTCGACGGCTTTCGCGCCAACCCCGATTATGCACTGTCCTGCCTGCGCGCCGCGCTGGACGAGGGCGCGCGCTGGATCGTGCTTTGCGACACCAATGGCGGCACCCTTCCGGCGGAGGTGGGGCAGGTGGTGGAGCAGGTGATCGCCGCGGGCCTTCCGGGCAACCGGCTGGGCATCCATTGCCACGATGACACCGGCAATGCGGTGGCCAATTCGCTGGCCGCGGTGCTGGCGGGGGCGCGGCAGATTCAGGGCACGCTGAACGGTCTGGGCGAACGCTGCGGCAATGCGAACCTTGTGACGCTGATCCCCACGCTTTTGCGGAAAGAACCCTTCGCCAGCCGGTTCGAGACCGGCGTGTCGGACGAGGCTTTGCGCGGGCTGGTGAAGACCAGCCGCATGCTGGACGATATCCTGAACCGGGTGCCCCTGCGCTCGGCCCCCTATGTGGGCGCCAGCGCCTTTGCCCATAAGGCGGGGCTGCATGCTAGTGCGATCCTGAAGGACCCCACTACCTATGAGCATATCGCCCCCGATGTGGTGGGCAACCAGCGCGTCATCCCGATGAGCAATCAGGCCGGGCAGTCCAACCTGCGCGCGCGGTTGGCGCAGGCCGGGATCGAGGTCGATCCCAAGGACCGGCGGCTGGCGCGCATCCTTGAGGGGGTCAAGGCGCGCGAGGATCAGGGCTATGCCTATGACGGCGCGCAGGCCAGTTTCGAGCTGGTGGCGCGGCGGGAACTGGGGCTCTGCCCGGAGTTCTTTGAGGTGAAGCGCTACCGGGTGACGGTGGAACGCCGTCGCGGCCCTGACGGGCGGCCGGTCAGCCTGTCGGAGGCGGTGGTCGAGGTGAAGGTGGCGGGGCAGAAGATGATGTCCGTCTCGGATTCGCTGGATGAGGAAGGCGCCGACCGCGGCCCGGTGAATGCGCTGTCCAAGGCTTTGGCCAAGGATCTGGGTCCCTATCAGGACGTGATCGACGATATGAAGCTTGTGGATTTCAAGGTGCGGATCACCCAGGGCGGGACTGAGGCCGTCACCCGCGTTATCATCGACAGCGAAGACGGGCAGGGTCGCCGCTGGTCCACCGTGGGGGTCAGCCCGAATATCGTGGACGCGAGTTTCGAGGCGCTGCTGGATGCGGTGCAGTGGAAGCTGATCCGCGATGTGGGCGCGCCCGCAGTGGCGGAGGCGTTGCGGTGAAAGCGTTTTTCGAGCTGCACCACGGCTTGCCGCGCGAGGCGCCGGGCGATGCGGAAAGCCTGGCTTGGGCGCTGGAGGTGGCGGGAACGCCTGCGCGCGCGCGTATTCTGGATGCGGGCTGCGGGCCGGGGGCTGATCTGGCGGTGCTGCGCGATCTGCGCCCGGGGGCGGCGCTGGTGGGGATGGACCTGCACGAACCCTTCATCGCGCGGGTTCGGGCGGATGTGCCCGAGGCCGATGCGGTGGTGGGCGACATGCTGGCGCCCGTGGGCAGTTTTGATCTGATCTGGTCGGCCGGGGCGGCCTATGGGCCGGGCGTACGGACGGCGCTGGCGGCATGGGCGGGGCATCTGCGGCCCGGCGGGGCGGTGGCCTTTTCCGATTGCCTCTGGCGCAACCCGCGGCCTGCGCCGCAGGCCCGCGCCTTCTGGGACCGCGACTATCCCGGCATGTGCGATCTGCCCGGCCATCTGTCCCGGCTGGAGGCCGCGGGCTGGCGGGTGCGCGGCGCGCGCTGGCTGGGTGAGGCGGCCTGGGCGGCCTATTACGGGCCGCTGTCCGAACGGGTGGCGGAACTGCGCCCCGGCGCGGATTCCGAACTGGCCGCCGTTCTGGACGCTACGCAGGCCGAGATCGACCTTTGGCGCGATCATGGCGGCGATTACGGCTATTACCTGACCGTGGCGGTCCCGGCATGAGCGTGGCGGAATGTGCCGCGCTGGTCGAACGCAGCGACCCGGAGCGGTATCTCGCCGTGATGGCGGCGCCGGTCTGGGCACGCGAAAGGCTGTTCCCGCTTTACGCCTTCAACCTTGAGGTGGCGCGCGCGCCCTGGGTCACCAAAGAGGCGATGATCGCCGAGATGCGCCTGCAATGGTGGCGCGAGGTGGTGGAGGCGGCCCCCGCCGGTCCAGACCGCGCGCATGAGGTGGCAGGCCCGTTGCAACGGCTGATCCGGGAGGCGGGGCTGCCGCTGCCGGTGCTGGACCGGCTGATCGCGGCGCGGCGGCATGATGCCTGGGCGGAGCCTTTCGTCAGCACCGCCGCGCTGGAGGAGTTTCTGGAAGACACCGGCGGGGGGCTGATGTGGCTGGCCGCCCGCGCCCTTGGCGCGCCGGATGGGGCGGAGGCCGCAGTGCGGGGCTATGGCTGGGCCTCGGGGTTGGCCAATTACCTGCGCGCGGTGCCGGAACTGGTGGCGCGGGGCAGGGCGCCCTTGCCCGAAGACGGGCTGGAGGCGGTGGCCGCCTTGGCGCGGCAGGGGCTGGTGCGGCTGGCTGCGGCGCAGGCTGCGCGGCGGACGCTGCCGCGCGGGGCGGCGCCTGCACTGCTGGCCGGGTGGCAGGCCGGGCCGCTGTTGCGGCTGGCGGCCGAAGATCCGGCGGCGGTGGCCGAGGGGCGGTTGCAGCTGTCGGAATTCGCCCGCCGGTGGGGCCTGCTGCGGCAGGCCTTCACCGGGCGCTGGTAACCCTCAGCGCGTTTCCTTTGGACGCAAGGCCAGCCAGATCAGCGCGCCGCCTGCCAGGATCAGGAACGGCAGCATGGCCATGTTCACCAGCTGCCAGCCCGATTGCACCGTGCCGCCCGAGCAGTTCATCAGCCCGCCCGACGACAGCGAGGCCAGCGTGACCCCGCCGAAGACCACCATGTCATTCAGCCCCTGAAGGCGGCCGCGTTCCTCGGGCTTTTGCGCCATGGTCAGCATGGTCGTGGCGCCGATGAAGCCGAAGTTCCAGCCAAGGCCCAAAAGGATCAGGGCCAGAAAGAAATTCTCCAGCTCCACCCCCGCCATGGCGACGGCCCCGGCCCCGGCCAGGATGACAAGGCCAAGGGCGATGATCTTTTCCACCCCGAACCGCGCGATCAGATGTCCGGTGAAGAAGCTGGGCAGATACATCGCAAGGACGTGGGACGAGACGACATTGGCCGCATCCGATTTGTCAAAGCCGCAGCCCACCACGGCCAGCGGGGACGAGGTCATGACAAGGTTCATCAGCGCGTAAGAGACGGTGGCGCAGATCATCGCGACGGCGATGACCGGATTGCGCACCAGCTCTCTCCGGCTGCGGCCGGTGCCGTGGCCCCCTGTTTCCTGGGGCTTCGGGATGCGCAGGAAGGCGAACAGCCCGACGCCGACGATGTTCAGCACGATCACCGCAAGATAGGTGCCAAGGAAGGGGATCACATAGGCATCGGCGGTGGCCGTCACCAGTTGCGGGCCGAAGACGGCAGAGAGAAGCCCGCCCGCCATGACCCATGAAATCGCCTTGGGCCGGAACGTCTCGGACGCGGTATCGGCGGCGGCAAAGCGGTAGAAACCCTGCGCGCTCATGTAGATGCCGGTCAGAAGGGCGCCAAGGCAGAAGATCACGAAACTGCCGGTGTAAAGCCCCCAGGCGCCAAGCGCGCCCCCTGCGGCGCCGCCCGCGGCCCCCATGGCAAAGCCCGCGGCCCGGCCCCACCGCTGCATCAGGGCCGAGATCGGCGTGGCCGTCAGCATCGAGCCAAGCACCGCCATCGAGATCGGCAGCGTGGCAAGGCAGGCGTTCGGCGCCAATGTCTGCCCGGCGAGGCCCGCCACGGTGAAGATCATGGGCATCTGGGCGCCAAGGATGGCCTGCGCGGCCACCAGCACCGCCACATTGCGGCGGGCGAGGGAATCGGAGTGCATTTGTTCTGTCCCGGTCATGAGGCGGAGTAATTCCTTCCCCCATGGGAAGGGCAAGCCCGGAAATTGCGGAAAAACGCCGCAGCACCTTGTGCGCGGGGGCGGAACGTGGCGATCTGCCGCCATGGACGAACGTATCATCATGACCGACGCCTGCGTGGCCGAAGGGGCCGCGTGGCTTTCTGCGCAGGATCCGCGCTTTGCCGCGGCGCTGGCGCTGACCGGCCCTTTGCCGTTGCGCCGCCAGCCGGACGGGTTTGCGGCCCTTCTGGATGCGATCATCGGCCAGCAGGTTTCGGTGGCGTCGGCGCGGGCGATCCGGGCGCGGATGGCCGCGGCGGGTCTGGTGGAAGAAGCGGCGGTGGCCGCCGCCGATGATCACGCTTTGCGCGCCGCGGGCCTGTCGCGGCAGAAGGCGCGCTATGCGCTGGCTTTGGCGCAGGCGCGGCTGGATTATGAAGGCCTGCGCGCGGCGCCTTCGGATCAGGTGGTGGCGACGCTGGTGGCCTTGCCGGGCATCGGGCGTTGGACGGCGGAGATCTACGCGATGTTCGCGCTTGGCCGCGCCGATGTCTTTGCCCCCGGCGATCTGGCCCTGCAGGAGGCGGCGCGGGCGCTGTTCACGCTGGAGGCGCGGCCCACGGAAAAGGCGCTGCGGGCTTTGTCCGAGGACTGGCGTCCGTGGCGTGCGGTTGCGGCGCGGCTGCTCTGGGCCTACTACCGGGTGGACAGGGGCCGCGAAGGGATCATGGCATGAGGGAACTGAAATTCGGCCGCAAGGGCGTGGCGCAGGGCAAGGCGACCTCGCTGGTGGTGTTCGTCCATGGCTATGGTGCGGATGGTGCGGATCTGCTGGGTCTGGCCGATGTTCTGGGCATGCATCTGCCGGGCGCGGCCTTCGTGGCGCCGGACGGGCCGGAGCCCTGTACCGGCAACCCGTTCGGGCGGCAATGGTTTCCGATCCCCTGGCTGGACGGGTCCAGCGAAGAGGCGGCGAAACAGGGCCTTGTCGCCGCGGCGGAGGATCTGAACGGTTTCCTTGATGCCCGCATGGCCGATGAGGGCGTGGGGCCGGAGGCTGTGGCGCTGGTGGGCTTTTCCCAAGGCGCGATGATGTCCCTGCATGTTGCGCCGCGCCGTGCTGCGCCGGTGGCGGCGATCGTTGCCATTTCCGGTCGGTTGCTGGCGCCCGAGCTGTTGCAGGCGCAGCTGCGGGTGAAACCGCCGGTTCTGCTGATCCACGGCGATGAGGACCCGGTGGTGCCCTTTGCCGATATGTCGGCGGCAGGGAATGCGCTGGTGGCGGCCGGGTTCGAAACCTACGGCCATGTCATGAAAGGCACCGGCCACGGCATCGCGCCCGATGGTCTGGGCGCGGCGCTTGGCTTTCTGAAGGAGCGGCTGCCGGGCTAAGCCTCAGGCCTCGGCCGTATTGGTGCGGGCGGCCAGTTGCCCGCCCGGCCAGCGCCGCAGCACCTGCCATGCGATCAGCGGCACCGCAATCAGCGCCAGCCCCAGCAACCCCAGCCCCAGATCGGCCAAAAGCCCGCCCTGCCGGATCAGCGCCCCCGCCGCAGCGGTCAGCGGAAAGGTGAAGGCGGCCCAGAGCGGGCTGAACCCTGCCGCGGTGATCCAGCGCAGGCTGACCAGCAGGGTTGCCAGAATTGCCAGCGCCAGAACGCTAAGCCCCGTGGCCAGCTCCGCCGGGCCGGTGACCGAGGCCACGCTGCCCAGAAGCGCGGCAGGCGCGATATGGATCGCCAGCATCGGGCGCAGCGGTGCGGGCGGGCTGCCAAGCCGCAGCTGATTCAGACTGACGGCCCAGATCAGCACTGCGGGCCCCAGCATGGCCCAGAGAAGGACCTGCGCCAGCGCCGTCTGCCCCATCAGGGCCGCCGACAGCCCACCGACGATGAAACCCACAAAGATCATGTGCCAGCCGGGGTTCACCCCCCGCGCCTCGGGCGGGAGGGTCAGAAGGGTGCGGACGATCATGGCAGCCACGACCCCGTGCAGGACCAGCGCCGCCCAAAGCAGCGCCAGCGCCGCATCGGGCGCATAGGGCGCCAGCAGCCCGGCCGAGGTCATCCCGCCCATGGTGGCCGCCGCCAGTCCGGCGCGGGCGGGCATCACCCGCAGATCCTCGGCCATCACGGCGGGGCGGCGGGCAAGTTTCATCGCATAGGCCAGCGCCGCAAAGGCCCAGAGCGGTATGACCAGCCCGGCCAGTAGATCGGCGGGCGCCGAGGGCAGGCCCAGATGCGCCAGCCCCGCACGCAAGGCCAGCACCAGCCCCAGAAGGCCAAGGATCGGTGGAAAGATCGCGGGCGGCGTCTTTGCGAACAGCTTCGGGCGGCGCGGCGGAAACTCCGGCGGTGGATAACGGCGCGGGCGGATGGTGGGGTCGGGCGTCATGGGCATCTCCTGCGCGCCAGATCATCCGATCCGGCCTGCCGCGGCAAGGCCCTGCGATGCCGCAGGCAGACTTGCCAGCGCCCCGGGCCGCGGCCACGATGGCGGCAACCAGAACAGGGACGGACCATGACCAACAGCTATGACACCGGGCGGCTGAACCTGCCCTTCGTGGGGATTTCCACCTTCGGCAAGCGGCCCTATCAGGCCGACTGGTCGGCGATCCGGGCCGATGTGGCGGTGCTTGGCGCGCCTTTCGACTTTGGCACCCAGTTCCGGGCGGGCGCGCGCTTCGGGCCGCGCGGCATCCGCGAAGCCTCGACGCTGTTCTCGTTCGGACATGCGGGCGCCTATGACCATGAGGATGGCGCCACCTATCTGGGGCCGGAGGTCAGCATCGTGGACATTGGCGATGCCGATATCGTCCATACCGACACCGAAAAGAGCCACGCCAATATCGAAACCGGGGTGCGCGCCATTCTGGATGCGGGGGCGCTGCCGGTGGTGCTGGGGGGCGACCATTCGGTCAACATCCCCTGTATCCGCGCCTTCGAAGGCCGCGGGCCGATCCATATTCTGCAGATCGACGCGCATCTGGATTTCGTCGATGTGCGCCATGGCGTGCGGCACGGCCACGGCAATCCGATGCGGCGGGCGGCCGAGAAGGACTATGTGACCGGGATCACCGCGCTTGGCATCCGCAACGTCAGTTCGACCGCGAAAGACGGGTATGAGGCCGCGCGGGCCATGGGCGACGACATCCTGTCGGTGCGGCAGGTGCGCAAGCTGGGCACGATGGGCGTGGTGGACCGCATCCCGAAGGACGCGCGTCTGTATGTGACCATCGACATCGACGGCTTTTGCCCCTCAATCGCGCCGGGAACCGGCACGCCCTCGCATGGCGGGTTTTTGTATTATGAGGTGCTGGAGATCCTGCAGCAGGTGGCCCAACGGCATGAGGTCGTGGGGATAGATCTGGTGGAGGTGGCGCCGGATTATGACCACACCGGCAGCACCGCCATTCTGGCCGCGCAGGTCCTGCTGAACTTCCTTGGCTTCATCTTCCACGCCCGGGGGAAGTGAATCGGGGGAAATAGGCCGGAGCAGGGGCCGCCCGTCGGGGCGGCCCGCGCACCTCAGCGGTAGAGCAGCGATTTGCCGCCGGTGAAGAGATGCACCTTTGCCGGGTCGGCGGTCAGCCGGACGGTGGAATGGCGCAGCTCGGGCCGGATGCCGGGTAGCTTGGCGATGACCTGCGAACCCTTGGCGTCGCGCTTCAGGTAGAGCAGCGTCACCTCGCCCAAAGCTTCGGTGATTTCGACCGTGCCTTCAAAGATCGCGGCGCCCGTCGCCTCGACCAGATCCTCGGGCCGGACGCCGACATTGACCTTCAGCCCCAGATCGGCCGCAGCGGTCGGCACGATCGACACGGCGGTTCCGCCGTTTTCCAGCCGGATCGTGGTCTGCGCGCCGGTGGCCACCACCTCTCCGGCGGTCAGGTTCATCGCGGGGCTGCCGATGAACTGGGCCACGAATTCATTCTCGGGCCGCTCATACAGCTCCAAGGGCGTGCCGACCTGCGCGATCCCGCCGCCCGCCAGCACCACGATGCGGCTGGCCAGCGTCATCGCCTCCACCTGATCATGGGTCACATAGACCATGGTGGAATTGGGCATCTGCTCTTTCAGCTGCGCAATCTCGATCCGGGTGGCGACGCGCAGGGCGGCGTCCAGATTGGAGAGCGGTTCGTCGAAGAGATAGACCTTGGGGTCGCGCACGATGCTACGCCCGATGGCCACCCGCTGCCGCTGCCCGCCCGACAGCGCCTTGGGCAGACGGTCCAGATAGGGTGTCAGCTGCAGGATCCGCGCCGCCTTTTCGATGGCGGCGTCAATCTCGGCCTGCGGCTTCTTGGCGATCTTCAGCGCGAAGGCCATGTTGTCGCGCACCGTCATATGCGGGTACAGCGCATAGGACTGGAACACCATGGCGATGCCGCGCTGCGCGGGCGGTACATCGTTCATCCGCTCGCCATCAATGGTGAAGGTGCCGCCGGTGATCTTTTCCAGCCCGGCGATCATCCGCAGAAGCGTGGACTTGCCGCAGCCCGAGGGGCCGACGAAGACGATCAGCTCGCCCGTTTTGATATCAAGGTTGATGTCGCGCAGGACCTTGACCTCGCCATAGGCCTTTTCGACTCCGGTCAGTTTCAGATCGGCCATGGATTACCCCTCCCTGAGTATCGCAAAGCCCCAGCCGGGCAGGGTGACCTGCGCCGCATCCGGGTCCACACCACCAAGTTCCTTTGCCAGATTGCGCCATTTGCCCGCGGGCAGCGCGACCTGCGCGGCATCGGGGCCAAGGTTGAAGGCGCAGAACAGCCGTTCGTCCCCGTCGCGGGTGAAGCTGACCGTATCGCCCTGAATGACCGGATGGGTCATCGTGCCATGGGCCAGCACCGGATGGGTGCGGCGGAAGGCAAGGGCGGCACGGTAATATTCCAGCAGGCTGCCGTCGCGGCCCTCCTGTTCCGACACGGCCAGGGGCAGATGCGGCGCCTTGACCGGCAGCCAGGTCTTTTCCGCGGTGGAAAAGCCCGCATTGGCATTGTCCCGCGTCCAGACCATCGGCGTCCGGCAGCCGTCGCGGCCCTTGAATTCGGGCCAGAGCACAAGGCCATAGGGGTCCTGCACCTCTTCATATTCGATCTCGGCCTCGGGCAGGCCCAGCTCTTCGCCCTGATACAGACAGACCGAGCCGCGCAGGGACAGCAGCATCATCAGATAGCCGCGGATTTTTTGCGCATCCAGGCCCCAGCGGGTGATATGCCGCATGGTGTCGTGGTTGGTATAGCTCCAGCAGGGCCAGGCATCGGGGGCTTCGGCGGCCAGCTGATCAAAGGTCGCCCCCACATCGGCGGCTGTCACGCGCGCGGGCTGCAACAGCTCGAACGGGTAGCACATCTGCACCTTGTCGCCGCCCGAGGTATATTCGGCCATGATCTGCAAGCCGCGCTCGGCATCGCCGACCTCGCCCACGGCGGCCGCACCATAGGGCACCATCAGCGCGCGCAACCGCTTCAGGAACGCCAGATTCTCGGGCTGGCTTTTGTCGAACAGATGCATCTGGTGATTATAGGGGTTCACCTTCGGCGCCGTCCGGTCATTGCGGAATTCGGGGGGCAGCGGCGGGTTGTCCCGCAGATATTTGTCGTGGAAATAGAAGTTGATCGTGTCCAGCCGGAACCCGTCCACCCCCCGTTCCAGCCAGAATTTCGTGGCGGCCAGCAGCGCCTCCTGCACGTCCGGATTGTGGAAGTTCAGGTCGGGCTGGCTGGCCAGGAAGTTGTGCAGATAATACTGCTCGCGCCGGGCATCCCATTGCCAGCTGGAGCCGCCGAAGATCGCCAGCCAGTTGGTCGGCGCCGTGCCGTCGGGCTTCGGATCGGCCCAGACATACCAGTCCGCCTTGGGATTGGTGCGGTCCTTGCGGCTTTCCTTGAACCACGGGTGCTGATCGCTGGTATGCGACATCACGAGGTCGATCATCACCCGGATGTTCAGCTCATGCGCGCGGGCGATCAGCGCGTCGAAATCGGCCAGCCGGCCGAACATCGGATCAACGTCGCAATAGTCGCTGACGTCATAGCCGAAATCCTTCATTGGCGAGGTGAAGAACGGGCTGATCCAGATCGCATCGGCGCCCAGATCGGCCACATGCTGCAGGCGCGACGTGATGCCCGGCAGATCGCCGATGCCATCGCCGTTCGAATCCTGAAAGCTGCGCGGGTAGATCTGGTAGATGACGGCGCCGCGCCACCAGTCCGGGTTCTTTTCGATGGTCATAGGTCTCTCACTTGACAGAACCGGCCAGAAGCCCGCGCACGAGGAACCGCTGCATGGAGAAGAACACCAGAAGCGGAACCGCGATGGACACGAAGGCCGAGGCCGACAGGATTTCCCAATCGCCGCCGCGCGACCCCATCAGGTTGACAAGGTTGCCGGTCAGCACCTGCTGGTCATTGCCGGTGCCAAGGAAGACCAGTGCGACCAGAAGGTCGTTCCAGGTCCAGAGGAACTGGAAGATGGCAAAGCTGGCCAGCGCGGGGAAGGACAGGGGCAGGATGATCTTGACGAAAATCTGGAAATCGGTAGCGCCATCGACCTTGGCGTTTTCGATGATGTCGCGCGGCAGGCCCACCATGTAGTTGCGCAAGAGATAGACCGCCAAGGGCAGGCCAAAGCCGGTATGGGCCAGCCAGATCCCCAGATAGCCTTTGCCGATGCCGATGGCATTGTGCATGTTCAGAAGCGGGATCAGCGCCAGCTGCAGCGGCACGACCAGAAGGCCCACGACAAAGGCCACCAGCAGCGCCCGGCCGGGGAAATCCATCCAGGCGAGGGCATAGGCCGCGAAGGCCGCCACAAGGATGGGGATGATCGTCGCCGGGATGGCCACTGTCAGCGTGTTCAGGAAGGCCTGTCCGATCGACTGCCCCGCCATCGGCGAGAAGATCACGTTGGAATAATTGTCCAGCGTGAATTCGGGCGGGGTGGAGGCGGTGGTGAAGACGCGGGGCAGCCGCATGTCGGCGGTGGTGACGGGCGAGGTCAGGCTGAAGGCGCCGTCGCCCTGCACTGTCAGACGCAGCCCGTCGGGCAGATCGGCGGTCTGGCCCGGCTCATAGGCCTCCGGCTCGCGCGAGGAGGTGCCCCATGCGCTGACCTCGGCCCCCGAGCCTGCGAAGAGCCTGCCCTCGATCACGAAAAGCCCGTCCCTCTGCACCTCGGTTCCTGAGATGCGGATGGCGGGCTGCTGTGCTTCCTGTGTCGAAAACGCCTGCCACCAGCCGGAGGAAGAGATCTGGTCCCCGGTGCGGAAGGAGGAGACCAGAAGCCCCAGCGTGGGCAGCACCCAGAGCAGGACCAGCAGCCCCACCGACAGGTGGACGGCCCATTGCAGCGCGGATTTCTTGCCGGCGATATTGTCCATGACCATTCCCCTCAGCGCATTTCCTTGCGGGCGTTCCAGACGTTCCAGACCAGGATCGGCGTCACCAGAAGCATGATGATCATGGCGGCGGCCGAACCCGTGCCGTAGTCGAAGGCGCGGAAGAATTTGTCATACATGTAATTCGCCAGAACCTGCGTCTCCCACTGGCCATTGGTCATGGCCAGAACGATATCGAACACCTTCAGCACGGTGATGGTGATGGTGGTCCACACGACGACGATGGTGGACAGGATCTGGGGGACCTTGATCTTGAAGAAGATCTGGAAGGGGTTGGCGCCGTCCAGAATGGCGGCCTCGATCGTATCCTCGGGCACGCCGCGGATCGCGGCGGACAGGATGACCATGGCAAAGCCGGTCTGGATCCAGATCAGCACCGCCATCAGGAAGAAGCTGTTCCAGAACGGCTTTTGCAGCCAGACCTGCGGGCGGCCATAGGGCAGGGCATTGGTGAACACCCCCCAGAGCCATGTGGCCAGCACGATCACCAGCCCCGCCGCAATCACCGCGCCGGTGATCCGGCCCGCCATGGGCCACGGCCCGCGGGCACGGCCCGCCAGCACCGGGCGCAGCACCAGCCAGCCCACATAGGCCAGCCCGAGGATCAGCACCCCCAGCAGAACCGCAGGCAACACCCGCAGGATCAGGATCGAGCCGATGCCGCCGTCGAACTTCATCCACAGCGCGTTCAGCAGGCCGATCTGCGCCAGCCCGGCATCGCGGGTGTCATAGATCAGCTTCCAGATCACCGAGGCGCCGACGAAGGAGATCGCCATCGGCATGAAGATCAGCGATTTCGCCAGATTGCCCCAGCGGATGCGGTCGGTCAGCTGTGCTGCGAGCAACCCGAAGGCGGTGGAGGCGGCAGGCACCACGACCAGCCACAAGAGATTGTTCCACAAGGATTCGCGGAATTTCGGCTCGCCGAACATGGCGGTGTAGTTGTTCAGCCCCACGAACTGCCCGTCGCGGCCCGTCAGCGACAGCCAGAGCGTCGCGAAGACCGGATAGGCCAGATAGAGGCCCAGAAGGAACAGGGCGGGGAACAGGAACAGCCAGGGCCGGATGGCGCTGGCGCGGTTGATGTTGCGCCCTGCCTGCGGCCCGCGGGCCGGAAACAGCACCTTGTCCAGAATGAAATTCGCCAGCCAGAAATAGCCGATGCAACCGCCGACGCCGACCAAGATCACCACGACGGCCTGAAGTGCCGGATTCATACTCGCCTCCCCCCGTTACCCTGCAACCGAAGCCGCACCCCGCCAGAGCGGGGCGCTGCGGAAGACGGCCCCGAGGCGGATGCCCCGGGGCCGGTCGCGTCACTTCGGCCAGCCGGCCTCGATCGCGTCGGCCACAGCCTGCGCCGACTTGCCGCCGACGAAATCGACCATGCCGGTCCAGAAGGTGCCCGCGCCCACGGCGCCCGGCATCAGATCCGAGGCATCGAAGCGGAAAGTGGTGGAGTTCAGCAGAATCTCGCCCTGCTTCTTCATCGCGGCATTGGCATAGACCTCGGCATTGGCGGCCTTGTAAGGCGTCAGGAACGAGGATTGCGCCATCCAGACTTCATGCGCGATGGGCGTCTTCAGGAATTCGATGAAGGCCTTGGCCGGATCGGTGGCCTTCATCTCCATCACAAGCGTGCCCGCGCCCAGAACCGGCTGACCCAGATCCTTGCCGGCATAGGCGGGCATGTAGAAGAAGTCCGCATCTTCGCCCACCACGGTGCCTTCGGGGAAGAAGGACGGGATGAAGCTGGCCTGATGGTGCAGGTAGCATTGCGGGGGCGAGGTAAACAGTCCCTTCGGGCTGTCGCGGAAATCGGTCGAGGCGACGGCGGCGGAACCGCCCGCCACGAAGGCGTCATTCTTGGCGAACCAGCCGAATTCGTCGATGGCGCCAACGACGGCGGGGTCGTTGAACGGGATTTCGTGGCTGACCCATTTGTCATAGACATCAGGCGATTGGGTGCGCAGCATCATGTCTTCGACCCAGTCGGTCGCCGGCCAGCCGGTCGCCCCGCCCGATCCCAGACCGATGCACCAGGGCGTGCCGCCATCGGCCACGATCTGTTCGGTCAGCGCCTTCAGGTCTTCCATGCTTTCGGGCACTTCGTAGCCCGCATCCTCGAAATTCTCGGGCACGTACCAGACCAGAGATTTCACGTCGATCTTGAAGGGGAAGGCATAAAGCGCCTTGGCCCCGTCCGCCCCGGCAAAGCTGCCAAGCGCGACCCAGCTGTCACCCGCGGCATAATTCGCGGCCAGCCAGTCCTGGGTTTCCTGACCCAGCGGCTGCACATGGCCCTTGCGCACCAGTTCGGCGATCAGGCCCGGCTGCGGCAGGATCGCCACATCGGGCGGGCTGCCGGCTTCGGTGTCGATGACGATCTGCTGTTCGAAATTCTCGGACGAGGAATAGTTCACCTTCACGCCGGTTGCCGCCGCGAAATAGGCGTAGACCGATTCGAACAGGACCTGATCCTCGCCGCGCCACGGCCCGAAGATGGTCAGCGTCTGGCCTTCCAGATTGTGCGCCTCGTCAAAGGCCTTGTAGCTGTCCCAGTTGAACGCACCTTCGCCCACGGGAAATTTCAGGTCCTGTGCCTGCGCAAGACCCGCAGTCAGCGCCAGCATGCCGGCGCCGGTCATCAGAATCTTCTTCATCACTTCCTCCCCTGTGCCGACGTCCCCGCCGGCAGAAATCCTTCCGGTCTGACGATCCCCGAAACAGCCCGGAACGGGCCGGAATCCAGATTCGCTCAAACCGCTTTGGATGCGCAACACTTGCCGATGGATTTTGCCCTGTCAAACTCAAAGCGCCTTTGCACTTGCAGAAATTGCAACGTTGCATCTGCGCAGGGGCGGTGTGAAGGGCTTTGACTCTTCGCCGCCAATGGCTAAGTTCGGGCGGATTGAAACCGTTTTGAACCGCCCCGACCGGACCTGAAATGAACCTTAAGGAGCTGTCAGCAAAGCTGGGCCTGTCGCCCACAACCGTCAGCCGTGCGCTGAACGGCTATCCCGAGGTGAACGAATCCACCCGTGAGCGGGTGATGGCGGCTGCGAAACGTTACAATTATCATCCCAACACCCGGGCGATCCGGCTGGCCACCGGCCGGGCGATGGCCGTGGGTCATGTCATCCCGATCGCCAGCCGGCATGAGATCGTGAACCCGGTCTTCGCGGATTTCATCGCCGGTGCCGGAGAGGTCTATAGCCGCAACGGCTATGACATGGTGCTGTCGGTCGTGCGGGACGAGGATGAGGAGGCCGCCTACCGCGCGCTGAAGTCCAAGGGCAATGTGGACGGCGTCATCGTCCATGCCCCAAGGCTGGACGATGCGCGGATCCCGCTGCTGACCGAGATCGGGCTGCCCTTCGTGGTGCATGGCCGCGCCTCGCAGGTGGCGTTGCCCTACAGCTGGATCGACGTGAACAACCGCCGCGCCTTTCACCGCGCGACAGAGGTGCTGCTGGATTTCGGCCACCGGAGGATCGCGCTGGTCAACGGGCTGGAATTCATGGATTTCGCCGTGCGCCGCCGCAGCGGCTATGTCGAGGCGCTGGCCGCGCGCGGCATCGCGCCGGATCCGCGGCTGATGGCCAGCGAGGAGATGACCGAAGTGTCGGGCTATCGCGCCGGACGGCGGATGCTGGACCTGCCCGATCCGCCCACGGCCTTTCTGGCATCCTCGATGATATCCGGCATGGGCATCCGCCGCGCGCTGGAAGAGCGGGGGTTGCGGATGGGGCGCGACGTTTCGGTCGTGATCCATGACGACGACCTCAGCTACATGAAGAACGGCGAGGATGTGCCGATCTTCACCGCCACGCGGTCCTCGGTGCGGCAGGCGGGAAGCATTGCCGCCGAAACCCTGCTGGGCCTGATCGCCGAGCGGCCCGAAACCCTGCCAAGCCGCCTGATGGAGGCCGATCTGATCATCGGCCAGTCCACAGGTCCGGCGCCGCGGCGCTGATCCCCCAACGAAAACACGGACCTGCCATGAAATTCTCGCGTTTCGATTTCCCCGAGGGCTTTGTTTTCGGCGCCGCAACGGCGGCCTACCAGATCGAAGGTTCATCCTTCGGGGGCTGCGGCCCGTGCCATTGGGACACGTTTTCCGCGACGCCGGGCAATGTGGTGAAGGCCGAAGGCGGCGGGATCGCCTGCGACCATTATCACCGCTGGCCCGAGGATCTGGACCTGCTGCGCGCGGGCAATTTCGATGCCTACCGCTTTTCCACCAATTGGGCGCGGGTGATGCCGGATGGCGTGAATGTCAATCCGGAAGGTCTTGATTTCTATGACCGTCTTGTCGATGGAATGCTGGAACGGGGGCTGAAGCCGTCGCATACGCTCTATCACTGGGATCTGCCCTCGGCGCTGGCTGACCGGGGGGGCTGGGCGAACCGCGACACCGCGCAGCACTTTGCCGATTATGCGGGTGTCGTCGCGGGCCGCCTGGGGGACCGGGTGATGAATATTTCCACCATCAACGAACCCTGGTGCGTGGCATGGCTGTCGCATTTTCTGGGCGCCCATGCGCCCGGACTGCGCGACATCCGGGCCGCCGCGCGGGCAATGCATCATATCCTCTTGGCCCATGGTCTGGGCATGCAGCGGATGCGCGCGGACGGGGTGTCGGCGCCGCTTGGCATCGTGCTGAACTTCGACCATGCCGCGCCGGCCAGTGCTTCGGCCGAAGACGGGGCGGCGGCGGCGGTGCAGGATGCGATCTTCAACCGCTGGTTCATCGAGGCGATCACCCGGCAAAGCTATCCTGCCGAGGCGCTGGAGGGGCTGGAGCCGTATCTGCCGCAGGGCTGGCAGGCGGATATGGCGGTGATCGGCCAGAAGCTGGACTGGCTGGGGGTGAATTACTACACCCGCCACATCCATCAGGCCGCACCCGGCACGCCCTGGCCCGCCACGCGTGAGGTTGCGGGCCCGCTGGACAAGACGCAGATGGGCTGGGAGATCTATCCCGATGGCCTGCACGGCTTCCTGACCCGGTTGGCGCGCGACTATGTGGGCGATCTGCCGGTCTTCGTGACCGAAAACGGCATGGCGAATGCCGATACGGTCGATGGGGGCGCCATAACGGATGAGGCCCGCATCCGGTTCATAGAGGCGCATCTGGGCGCGATGAAACAGGCGATTGCGGACGGGGTGAACCTGAAGGGGTTCTTCTACTGGTCGCTTCTGGACAATTACGAATGGGCCGAGGGCTATGCCAAAACCTTCGGCATCGTGCATGTCGATTATCAAACCTTGCAGCGGGTGCCCAAAGCCTCGTATCTCGCGCTGAAGCGGGCGCTGGCCCGAAACGACTGAACGCAGGTTCAAAGACCAAAGGTTTTCCGGGGGGAGACGGGCAATGGCCCTTGCAGTTCTGGCCGATATCGGCGGCACCAACACGCGGGTTGCGCTGGCCGAGGGCACGCGCGTCCTGACAGAAACGATCCGGCGCTTCCCGAACGCCGATTACAAGGCGCGCGGGCAGGATATCGCGCAGATCCTGCGGCATTATCTCGCCCAGACCGGCGCGGCGCCCGAAGGGGTTTGCGTGGCCGCCGCCGGGCCGGTGCAGGATGGCGTGGCGACCATGACCAACCTGGACTGGGTGATGGATGCGGCCAAGCTGTCGGGCGCGACAGGGGCTGCGCGGGTGGCGATCCTGAACGATCTGCAGGCGCAGGGCCATGCGCTTGGCCATATCCCCGAGGCGCTGCTGCGTCCGGTGATCACCGGGCCGAAAGTGGCGGGGCCGATGCTGGTGGTCGGTCTTGGCACCGGCGTCAATGCCGCCCCGGTGCATGGGGCGGGGGCGGGCCGCGTGGTGCCGGCCTCGGAATGCGGTCATGTGAACATGCCGGTGCGCGGTGACGAAGACCTGCGCCTGCTGCGCTTTGTCGAGGGGTTGCTGGCGGCCCGGGGCGAGGTGGCGCATTGCGGAGTTGAGGAGGTTCTGGCCGGCCGCGGCTTGGGCAATCTATACGCCTTTGCTGCGGCAGAGGCCGGGCAGCCCGGCGGTCTGGCCTCTGCCGAGGTGCTGGCCGCGCTGGCCGCGAACGAGCCGGTGGCCGTGCATGCCGCGGCGCTGTATACCCGGATCCTGGCGCAGGTTCTGGCCGATCTGGCGCTGATCCATCTGCCGTGGGGCGGCATCTATCTGATCGGCGGCATGGCCCGCGCGATGACCCCGCATTTCGACCGCTTCGGCCTGACGCAAGGTTTCCGCGAGGCGCGGCGGGTGGATCTTCTGCTGAATGATTTCAGCGTTTCGGTCGTGGAAGATGACTATGCCGCGCTGACCGGCTGCGCGGCCTGGCTGGCGGCCAGCGGCTGAGCTGTTGCGTCCTGCCGCACTCCCGGAGGGTTTTGCACCCTCCGGACCTCCCGCAGGATATTTATGAACAGATGAATGGGATCAGATCAGGCTGACCCAGTTGCGGGCCAGCGTGAGGCCCAATGCATCCGCGGTGGTGCCGCGGGTCAGGGCCTCTTCGGGGTGCTGATCCGCCCAGCCGGGGCGGAGCCGCTCGGTCAGGGCAGGGAAGGTGCGGGTCCAGTCGGCGACCACCGCGCGGTTCGCCTCGAAATGGAACTGCGTGCCATAGGTGGCGCGGCCGATGCGGAAGGCCTGCACCGGCGCCACATCGCTGCCCGCCAGATGCACCGCGCCGGGCGGCAGGGTGAATGTGTCGGAATGCCACTGGAAGATCGGGAACCGGCCGGGCAGGGCGCCGGTCACCGGATCGGCCTGTCCGGCCCCGGTCAGCGCGACCTCGCACCAGCCGAACTCCTGCGTCTGGCCCAGCCGGTTTTCCGCCCCGAAGGCGCGGGCCAAAAGCTGGCTGCCCAGACAGATGCCCAGCACCGGCCGGTCTTCGGCGGCATAGGCGGCCATCAGATCGGCCAGCTGCGGCAGATAGGGGTGGCTTTCGTCGTCCAGCGCCGATTGTTCGCCGCCGAAGACCACCAGCGCATCGGCCATAGGGCGCAGCGGCAGCGCCTCGTCCCGGAAGGGGCGAAGGATATCCACCAGCGCCGCGCGTTCATGCAAGGCGACCCCCACCTGTCCATGATGGGTGATGGCGGTATTCTCGACGATCAGCACGCGCATAGGCTTCTCCGGCAGGCTGCGGCCAGTCTGCACGGGCGCGGGCGGCTTTCAAGGGCGGGCGGGGGATTTCCCCTTGCACCCGCAGCAGGGAAGTGAAACAGGGAACCGCCAAACGATCATCCCCGAGGAGACTCCCATGGAGATTCGTGAGGCTCTCACGTTCGACGATGTGCTTCTGGTTCCGGCCGCCTCTTCGGTGCTGCCGTCCGATGCCGACACCACCACCTTTGTGACAAAGTCGATCCGGATGAACATCCCGCTGCTGTCCAGCGCGATGGACACCGTGACCGAGGGGCGGATGGCGATTGCCATGGCGCAGGCGGGCGGCATCGGTGTGATCCACCGCAATCTGGATGCCGAGGCGCAGGCGACCGAGGTCCGCCGCGTGAAGCGGTTCGAATCCGGTGTGGTCTACAAGCCGATCACCCTGACGCCCGATCAGACGCTGGCCGATGCCAAGCTGTTGATGGAGCGCTACAACATCACCGGATTTCCGGTGGTGGATGCCGGGGGCCGGGTGCTGGGCATCGTGACCAACCGCGACATGCGCTTTGCCAGTGATGACCGCACCCCGGTTTCGGTGATGATGACCGCCGACAATCTGGCCGTGCTGCGCGAGCCGGTGGACCGCGCGCAGGCCATCAGCCTGATGAAGGCGCGGCGGATCGAAAAGCTGTTGGTGACCGATGGCACGGGGAAACTCACCGGCCTTCTGACGCTGAAGGACACCGAGAAATCGGTCCTGAACCCCCATGCCTGCAAGGATGAGCTGGGCCGCCTGCGGGTGGCTGCCGCCTCGACCGTGGGGGATGCGGGGTTTGAGCGGAGCCAGGCGCTGATCGACGCGGGCGTGGACATGGTGGTGATCGACACCGCGCATGGCCATTCCGAAGGCGTGGCCCGCGCGGTGGAGCGGATCAAGAAGCTGTCGAACACCGTGCAGGTGGTGGCGGGCAATGTGGCGACGGGTGAGGCGACGCGCGCGCTGATCGGCGCGGGGGCGGATGCGGTGAAGGTGGGGATCGGCCCCGGCTCCATCTGCACGACGCGGATCGTGGCGGGCGTGGGCGTGCCGCAACTGACCGCCATCATGGATTCGGTCCGCGCCGCGGGCGACACGCCGATCATCGCGGATGGCGGCATCAAATTCTCGGGCGATTTCGCCAAGGCGATCGCGGCGGGCGCCTCCTGCGCCATGGTCGGCAGCGCCATTGCGGGCACTGACGAGTCGCCCGGCGAGGTGATCCTGTGGAACGGCCGGTCGTTCAAATCCTACCGCGGCATGGGCAGCCTTGGCGCCATGGCCCGCGGCTCGGCCGACCGCTATTTCCAGAAGGATGCGGCGTCGGACAAGCTGGTCCCGGAGGGGATTGAGGGGCAGGTGCCCTACAAGGGCCCGGCGGCGACGGTGCTGCACCAGATGGTGGGCGGTCTGCGCGCGGCCATGGGCTACACCGGCTGTGCGACGATTGCAGAGATGAAGACCAACTGCGAATTCGTGCGGATCACGGGGGCAGGGCTGAAGGAAAGCCATGTCCATGACGTGCAGATCACCCGCGAAAGCCCGAATTACCGGGTCGGCTGATGACGCCCGCTGCCCGGGCCGCCGCGGCCATTTCCGTGCTGGACCGCGTTCTGGCCGGGGAACCGGCGGAACGGGCGCTGACTCATTGGGGCCGCGGCGCGCGCTATGCCGGATCGGGCGACCGGGCGGCGGTGCGTGACCTTGTCTTCGGGGCGTTGCGGCGGCGGCGGTCGGCTGCGGCACTTGGCGGAGGCGACACGGGCCATGGGCTGATCCTTGGCCTTGCCCGTGCCTCCGGCCTGCAGGACCAGTGGTTTGACGGCAGCCCGCATGGCCCGGCCCCTGCCACCGGGGCCGGTCGCGCGCCTGATTGGGCCGAGGCGACCGATCTGCCGGATTGGCTGATCCCCCTGATGCAGCAGGCACTTGGCACCGATTTTCCCGCGGTGGCCGAATCGATGCGCGACCGCGCCCCGGTCTGCCTGCGGGTGAATGCCGCCCGCGGCCGCCGCGAGGATGCGATGGCCCGGCTCGCCGCCGAGGGGATTGCCGCCGTGCCGCATCCTTTGGCCGCCATGGCGCTGGAGGTGACCGAGGGCGCGCGCAAGGTGCAGAACAGCGCCGCCTATGCCGAAGGTCTGGTGGAATTGCAGGACGCGGCCTCGCAGGCGGTGATCGAGGCGCTGCCGTTGCGCGACGGGATGCGGGTGCTGGACCATTGCGCGGGCGGTGGCGGCAAGACGCTGGCCATGGCCGCGCGGTCCAGGCTGCGGCTTTGGGCGCATGACGCGGCGCCCCGGCGGATGGCCGATCTTCCGGCCCGTGCAGCGCGGGCGGGGGTGAAAGTCATTCTGACGGAAAACCCCGAGAAGGCAGCGCCTTATGATCTGGTCCTGACAGATGTGCCTTGCTCCGGCTCGGGCAGCTGGCGCCGCGACCCCGAGGGAAAATGGGCGCTGACACCGGAGCGTCTGGCCGAGCTGACCCGCATTCAGGCCGATATTCTGGACCGCGTGGCGCCGATGGTCGCCCCCGGTGGGTGGGTGGCCTATGCCACCTGTTCCTTCCTGCGGGCTGAAGATGAGGACCAGATCGCCGCCTTCCTGTCCCGCACCCCCGGCTGGCGGATCGAGGCGGAACGCCGGTTCTCGCCGCTTCAGGGTGGCGACGGGTTCTATCTCGCGCTGCTGGCGCGTGCATAATCGCTCAACTTGCGGATGTTGGCGGGCTGCGGTTAAGTCGGAATTAACGATTTGCAGGGCCTAAAGGCATCGGGGACTTCTCTCCCCCGGGTGGAGATGGCATGTGATCAGGCAGGACGGCGAACTCAGGGCGGTGATGGTCGCGGCACGCGGCCTGTCGGCGCAGGCGGTCTGGCTGGTGGCGGCTGCGGCGGTGGCCCTTGTCCTTGCCCTGATGGCGGGGGAAAGCGGCTTCCGGCTGACACTGACCGCGACGGGAATCGTGCTGATCGTGCTGACGCTGGGGCTGGTGGCCTTCACCCGGATTGAGACTCGGCGTGAGGGCAGGCTTGCCGCACAGTTGCAGATGCTGCTGGGCGAAGATGCGGCGCCCTGCTTTTCCACTGATGAGCTGGGCCAGATCCTCTTCCGGAACACTGCGGCGATCACCCGTTTCGGCGACCGCCCTGCCGCTTCGCTGGTCAGCGCGCTGCAGGAACAGATGGCCTCACCCTCGGCCGTGATGTTCCGCCTGCAGACGCGGGCCGCGGGCTCCGGCTGGGCGCGCGAGGATGTGGTCACCCGCCGCGGCCATATGCGGCTTTCGGTACATCGTTTGGCCCGGACAAGATTTCTCTGGCGGATCGAGGAATTTCAGGACCGCAGCCCGGGCGCCCGCGGGGCCGAGGGGCTGAGCCTGCCGATGGTGGTGGCGAACCGCGCCGGGGTCGTGCTGTTCTCGAACGAGGCGATGCGGCGCCTGTTGGGCGAACGGCCCAAGCGGCTTGACCGGATTTTCAGCAGGCCCCGCTTTGCCAGCGGCGAATTCGTGCAGGTGGCTGCGGTCTCTGGCCCGGTGCGCGCCATCGCAGCCGAGGTCGAAGGCGTGGGCGACCGGCGCGAGATCTATCTGCTGCCCGCGCAACACCGGCCCGAGGATGACAGCCCGGCCGAGTTCGAGACGCTTCCGGTGCCGCTTCTGAAATTCGCGGCCGACGGCTTTCTTCAGGCGGCCAACCGCGCCGCGCGTGATCTTCTCCTGCGAGAGACGGCGGGCCTTGCCATCCACGACCTTTTTGAGGACCTGGGCCGTCCGGTGGGCGACTGGCTCTCGGACATCGTCGAGGAGCGGCTGCCCGCCGGGGCCGAGGTCATGCGGCTGCGCGGCGCGGGCGAGGAAAGCTTCGTTCAGGTGCAGCTTCGGCGTTTCGTTGAACTGGGCCGGCCGATGGCGCTGGCCATCCTGTCCGATGCCAGCGCGCTGAAACGGCTGGAGGCGCAGTTCAACCAGAGCCAGAAGATGCAGGCCATCGGGCAGCTGGCCGGGGGGATTGCACATGATTTCAACAATTTGCTGACCGCCATTTCGGGTCATTGCGATCTGCTTCTCCTGCGGCGGGACCGCGAGGACGGCGATTTCGCGGATCTGGAGCAGATCCGGCAGAATGCCAACCGTGCGGCTGCGCTGGTCAGCCAGTTGCTGGCCTTCTCGCGCAAGCAGACGCTGAAGCCGGAGCGTCTGGATATGGCTGAGGTGCTTCTGGACATGAGCCACCTCCTGAACCGCCTGATCGGAGAGCGGGTGGCGCTGAAAGTGGCGAATGACCCGCTTCTGGGGCCGGTGCGGGCCGATCGCCGGCGGCTGGAACAGGTGCTGATGAATCTTGTGGTCAATGCACGGGATGCGATGCCCATGGGGGGCACCATCCGCATCGCGACCGAGGCCTTGCATCTGGCCGATCCGGTGCTGCGGGGCGATGCCACGGTTCCGGCCGGCGAATATGCGGTGATCCGGGTGTCGGACACCGGTTGCGGCATTCCGCCCGACCGCATCGGCAAGATCTTCGAGCCGTTCTTTACCACGAAACGCCCGGGAGAGGGGACGGGTCTTGGTTTGTCCACGGTCTATGGCATCGTCAAGCAATCCGGCGGCTATGTCTTCGTCGACAGCGCCCCGGGCGACGGAACCACCTTCGAACTGCTGTTCCCGGTGCAGGACCTGACCGAAGGCGCATCGGAGCGGGCCGTTCCTGAGCTCGTTCCGCAGATACAGGGGCCGCGCAAGGGGGATGGCGTGGTGCTTCTGGTCGAGGATGAGGCGCCGGTCCGCGCCTTTGCAAGCCGGGCGCTTCGGCTGCGCGGCTATACTGTGCTTGAGGCGGAGAATGCCGAACAGGCGCTGGAGACTCTGGCCGATCCGGCCCTGCAGGTGGATATTTTCGTCACCGATGTGGTGATGCCGGGAATGGATGGCCCCAGTTGGGTCCGGCAGGCGCTGGCCGACCGGCCGGATGTGCCGGTGATCTTCGTCTCGGGCTATGCTGAGGATTGCTTGAGCGAGGATCAGGCACGGATTCCGAATTCGGTCTTCTTGCCGAAACCCTTTTCGCTCTCGGAATTGACGGCCACGGTGCAGGGACAGTTGCACTGACCCGGCCGGTCAGGGCAGCGCGCGATACAGAGCGAAATCCTCGGCCGCCGCCTCCTGCAGCAGGGCCTCCGTCTCGGGCGACAGGTCGGTCGCGCCCGGAGGCGAGACATTCACCCGGGGCAGGGTGATCTCGCAGCCGAGGCGGTCTTCGAGGAAGCCGACGAAACCGCCGATATCCTCATAGCGGAACAGCCGGTCCACCCCTTGCCCCTGCCGCGGCCGCAGGAACCGGGCCTGGCTGCCAACATCGGCGAATTCCGGCTTCGGATCCGAACACCAGGCGCGGACGAAATCATCGAAGCTGATGCCGCGGGTGGATTTCTGCGGATCGGGCTGATCCTCGCGCATGCGGAACCGATACCACGAGCCGAGCCAGTCCCGCGGTTCGCGCATCATCGCGACCACGGTGAATTCGGCCTTGGACGCCGCCTCCAGATAGGGACCCACGAAACGGCGGAACCGGTGGACCGTGGTGTGTTTCAGCACGGGCGGGCGCTGGACCGAGACCGAGGCCAGCGATTCGAGCGCGCTGGCCAGAGCCGTGGAGCCCGCCTTGGGCGTGGCCAGAAAGACCAGCCGCGCCTCCCAGAAAACCAGCATATCCGTCCCCGTCCGCAAATTTCCGCCCCTGCCGGACGGTTTCTCTCTGCGCTGTAAACTATCCTTTAACGGAATCGCGCAAAAGCTGATTTTGCAAGAATTTGCTTGATTTGTTCCCGTTTTGATCTGATAAGAACGGGAACATTTGCGAAACATCCGCCGGGTTGTCGCCCCGGACCGGCTATGGGATAAGGGATCTTGAACATGAGCACGGCCAGCCTGCTGGACTTCGGGAGCAAGAAGGAAATGGACAAGCAGAAGGCGCTGGAAAGCGCGCTCCAGCAAATCGAACGGCAGTTCGGCAAGGGCTCTATCATGAAGCTCGGCGCGAACAATCCGGCGATGGAGATCGAGGCGACCTCGACCGGCAGCCTTGGGCTGGATATTGCGCTTGGGATCGGCGGGCTGCCCAAGGGGCGGATCGTTGAGATCTACGGCCCGGAAAGCTCGGGGAAGACCACGCTGACGCTGCATGTGGTGGCGGAAGAACAGAAAAAGGGCGGCGTCTGCGCCTTTGTCGATGCGGAACATGCGCTGGATCCGCAATATGCCCGCAAGCTGGGCGTGAATCTGGACGAGCTGCTGATCAGCCAGCCCGACACCGGGGAACAGGCGCTGGAGATCGTCGATACGCTGGTGCGCTCGGGTGCGGTCAGCCTGATCGTGGTCGACTCGGTGGCCGCGCTGACGCCCAAGGCTGAACTTGAGGGCGATATGGGCGATGCTACTGTGGGCGCCCAGGCCCGGCTGATGAGCCAGGCCATGCGCAAGCTGACCGCCTCGATCGGGCGCAGCAACTGCATGGTCATCTTCATCAACCAGATCCGCATGAAGATCGGCGTGATGTTCGGCAGCCCGGAGACGACCACCGGCGGCAATGCGCTGAAGTTTTACGCCTCGGTGCGGCTGGACATCCGCCGCATCGGCGCGATCAAGGACCGGGACGAAGTCGTCGGCAACAGCACCCGGGTAAAGGTGGTGAAGAACAAGGTCGCACCGCCCTTTAAGCAGGTGGAATTCGACATCATGTATGGCGAAGGCATCTCGAAGACGGGTGAGCTGATCGACATCGGCGTGAAGGCTGGCGTGGTCGAAAAATCCGGGGCCTGGTATTCCTACAAGGATGAGCGGATCGGTCAGGGCCGTGAAAACGCCAAGACCTTCCTGAGGAACAACCCGGCCATGGCGCAGGATATCGAAGACCGGATTCGCGCCGCCAACGGGCTGGATTTCCACATGTCGGACGGTGAAGTCACCGAAGACGACGCGTAACCGTGAAACGGCCGGGCTCATGCCCGGCCTTTTTCTTGGCTCCGGCCCCGTGCGCCCCGTGGACAGGCCACGAACCCGCCGTTACATGAAAGGCCGATAGTCCGATTTCCGAAAGGCCCCGGCCATGGCGTCCCTGAACGACATCCGTTCCACCTTCCTCGACTTTTTCGAGAAGAACGGCCACCGCGTGGTGGACAGCTCTCCCTTGGTGCCGCGGAACGATCCGACGCTGATGTTCACCAATTCCGGGATGGTGCAGTTCAAGAACCTGTTCACCGGGACCGAACATCGTGATTACAAGCGCGCGACCACGGCGCAGAAATGCGTGCGTGCAGGCGGCAAGCACAATGATCTGGACAATGTGGGCTATACCGCGCGGCACCACACGTTCTTTGAAATGCTGGGGAATTTCTCCTTCGGCGATTATTTCAAGGATCAGGCGATCCCCTTCGCATGGGAGCTTCTGACGCAAGGGTTCGGCCTTGATCCGAAGCGCCTGCTGGTCACCGTCTATCATACCGATGACGAGGCGGCGACGCTGTGGAAAAAGGTGGCGGGCCTGCCGGAGGAGCGGATCATCCGCATCGCAACGGACGACAATTTCTGGCGGATGGGGCCGACCGGCCCCTGCGGTCCCTGCACGGAAATCTTCTACGACCACGGCCCCTCGGTCTGGGGCGGCCCGCCCGGCAGCGCGGATGAGGACGGCGACCGCTTCATCGAGATATGGAACAACGTGTTCATGCAGAATGAGCAGCTGGCCGATGGCAGCCTGCGCAAGCTGGACATGCAGTCGATCGACACCGGCATGGGGCTGGAGCGGATCGGCGCGCTGCTGCAGGGCAAGCACGACAATTACGATACCGATCTGATGCGCAGCCTGATCGAGGCCAGTGCGAATGTCACCTCCTCGGATCCCGATGGACCGGGCAAGGTGCACCACCGGGTGATCGCGGACCATCTGCGATCGACCTCCTTCCTGATTGCCGACGGGGTGATGCCCTCGAACGAAGGGCGTGGCTATGTGCTGCGCCGTATCCTGCGCCGGGCCGCGCGCCATGCGCATATGCTGGGCGCGAAGGATCCGGTGATGCATCGTCTGGTGCCGGCCCTGGTGCGCCAGATGGGGGCGGCTTACCCCGAACTGACCCGCGCGCAGAGCCTGATCGAAGAGACGCTGAAGCTGGAAGAAACCAAGTTCGGCCAGACCCTGGACCGCGGCCTGCGCCTTCTGGATGACGAACTGGCGAAAATCCCGGAAGGCGCGGACCTGCCGGGCGAGGCGGCGTTCAAGCTTTATGACACCTATGGCTTCCCGCTGGACCTGACGCAGGATGCGCTGCGCGAAATGGGCCGCGCGGTGGATGTGGTGGGGTTCGATGCCGCCATGACCGAACAGAAGGCCAAGGCGCGCGCGTCGTGGTCCGGCACGGGCGAGGCGAAAGACGCCAAGATCTGGTTCGAACTGGCCGAGAAGGACGGGGCGACCGAATTCCTGGGCTATGAGACCGAGACGGCCGAAGGCGTCGTACAGGCCCTGATCCGCGACGGCGCCGAAATCGGCAGCGCTCAGACCGGGGAAGCGGTACAGATCGTGGTCAACCAGACCCCGTTCTATGCCGAATCCGGCGGTCAGGTCGGTGACACCGGCTGGATCCGCACCGATACCGGGCTGGTCGAGGTGACGGATACCAAAAAGGCAGCAGGCGTCTTCATCCACATCGGCACGGTGTGCGAAGGGGCGGTGGCCAAGGGCCAGCCCGCGAAGCTGGAGGTGTCGCACAGCCGCCGCGGCGCGATCCGGGCGAACCATTCGGCGACCCACCTGCTGCATGAGGCGCTGCGGGGCGCCTTGGGCACCCATGTGGCCCAGAAGGGCAGCCTGAACGCGGCGGACCGGCTGCGGTTCGATTTCAGCCACAATGCGGCGCTGTCCGCCGTGGAACTGGCGAAGGTCGAGGCGGAGGTGAACGACTACATCCGCCAGAACACCCCGGTCGAAACCCGGATCATGACGCCGGATGATGCGCGCGGGCTTGGCGCGCAGGCTTTGTTCGGCGAGAAATACGGCGAGGAAGTGCGTGTCGTCTCGATGGGGCGGCAGGACGGGTCCGGCAAGGGCGCGGACGGCAAGACCTACAGCCTTGAGCTTTGCGGCGGCACCCATGTCACGCGCACCGGCGACATCGGCGCCTTTGTCCTGTTGGGCGACAGCGCGTCCTCGGCCGGGGTGCGGCGGATTGAGGCGCTGACGGGTGAGGCGGCACTGGCCCATCTGCGCGCGCAGGAGGCCCGGCTGGCCGAGATTGCCGCGGTGCTGAAGGCCTCTCCGGCCGAGGTGGTGGAGCGGGTGAAGGCCCTGTTCGACGAACGCCGCAGCCTGCAGAACGAAGTGGCCAGCCTGCGGCGCGAAGTTGCCATGGGCGGTGGCGGTGCGGGGCCGGAAGCGCGTGAAATCAACGGGGTGAAGCTGATTGCTCAGGTGCTGAAAGGCGTTTCGGGCAAGGATCTGCCCGCGCTGATTGATGAGATGAAGGGCCGCATCGGCTCGGGCGCGGTGCTGCTGATCGCCGATACCGGGGCCAAGCCGGCGGTCGCGGCGGGGGTCACGGCGGATCTGACCGGGCGGCTGAGCGCGGTGGCGCTGGTCAAGGCTGCGGCTGAGGCGATGGGCGGCAAGGGTGGCGGTGGCCGTCCCGACATGGCGCAGGCGGGTGGGGCCGATATTGCCGGGGCCGAGGCCGCGATCAAGGCCGCCGAAGCCGTGATTGGAGGTTAACCCATGCCCGCAGCCTATTGGATCGCCCATGTCGAAGTGACCGACCCGGAGCGTTACAAGCTTTACGCCGCCGGGGCCACCGATGCCATCGCCGCGCATGGCGGGGTGTTTCTGGCGCGGTCCGGCCGCTATGTGCAGCTGGAAGGCACCGACCGTGCGCGCAATGTGCTGGCGCGGTTCCCGAGCCTTGAGGCGGCGGTCGCCTGCTACCATTCGCCGGAATATCAGGCGGCGCTGGACCATGCCCGGGGCGCCGCCGTGCGCGATCTGGTGGTGGTCGAAGGGATCGAATAACGAATTCCTGCCCTTTGTTGCGGCAAAGGGCGGAATCCTGCCGCAAAATCCGGCCTGGTCAGCCTTTCCCCCGCTTAACGGCGGCGCGAAGGGCTGCTATTCTGCAACGCAGAGGTGACACTGGCGGTACGGGAGGATGAACCCCCGGCACCAGCGCGGGCGGGCATAAGAGGGTGACATGTGCCGTTGGGCAGCCTATTCGGGTGAGCCGATCTTTCTGGAAGATATCGTGTCCCGTCCGGGACATTCGCTGATCCACCAAAGTCAGGGCGCGACGCGCTGCCATACCGCGATCAATGCGGATGGCTTTGGCATCGCCTGGTATGGTGAGCGGCCGGAGCCTGGGCTTTACCGCGACGTGATGCCGGCATGGAGCGATCCGAACCTGCGCAGCCTGACCGCACAGGTGAAATCCGGGCTGTTTCTGGCGCATGTCCGTGCCTCGACCGGCACCGCGACCAGCCGCAACAATTGCCATCCGTTCACCGTGGGCCGGTGGAGCTTCATGCACAACGGGCAGGTGGGCGGCTATGACGGCTTTCGCCGCGACGCCGAAATGCTGATCCCCGAGGCGCTGTATCCGCACCGCAAGGGCGCGACCGACAGCGAGGCGCTGTTTCTCGTCGCCCTGGGGGAGGGGATGGATCAGGATCCGTGCGGTGCGCTGGAACGCGCGGCGGCGCGGTTCATCCGGCTGGCGCGGGACAAGGGGCAGGGGCCGCATCTGCGCATGACGGTGGCCATGTCGGACGGGGTGAACCTTTACGCCGTGCGCTATGCCAGCGATGCCGAACCAGCGCCGACGCTCTATTACCGCTGGTCCGACAGCCGCCGTGGCATGGCGGTGGTGTCAGAGCCCTTGGAAGATGCCGAGGGCGACTGGACCGAACTGCCGGATGCCAGCTTCTGCACCTTCCGTGGCGCGGAACTGACGGTCGAGCCATTCCGGCCCTGCCGCCTGCTGGCCATGGCGGCCTAGCGCCGCACCGGGCAGGTGTTCAGGCCCAGCACCGAATACAGCGGGCAGGTGCTGAACAGCCCGGTCAGGAGCGGCACGATGCCGATCAGCTTGGCCCAGTGCCAGAAGCCGGTGGTGCCCTGATCGACAAAGAACCAGACGATCAGCGCCGCGCCGATCACGATGCGCAGGATACGGTCGATGCCGCCGACATTGGTGGTGAACATGGCGTCCTCCGGGGAATGCTGCCGGGATCAGCCTAGCATAAATATAAAGAAATTCGAATATGAAAAAGGCAGCCCGCAAGCTGCCATTTTCTGTCTCTAAATATCCCGGGGGGGCCGGGGGGCTGGCCCCCCGGCCGCGATTGCGTCAGTCCAGCGCCTTGAAATTCAGGCTGGCCCCGTCCTTGATGCCGCTGAACCAGCGCGCGGTCACCGTCTTGGTCTTGGTGTAGAAGCGGAAGGCGTCCGGGCCATATTGGTTCAGGTCGCCGAAGGCCGATTTCTTCCAGCCGCCGAAGGTGTAATAGCTCAGCGGGACCGGGATCGGGAAATTGATGCCTACCATGCCCACATTCACCCGGCTGGCGAAGTCGCGCGCGGTGTCGCCATCGGCGGTGAAGATCGCGGTGCCATTGCCATATTCATTGTCGATGACAAGATTCAGCGCATCCTCATAGGTCTTGGCGCGGACGGTGGAGAGGACCGGGCCAAAGATCTCCTGCTTGTAGATGTCCATGTCGCGGGTGACATTGTCGAACAGCGACGGGCCAACGAAAAAGCCGTTCTCATAGCCCTGCAGGCGGAAATTGCGGCCATCGACCACCAGTTTCGCGCCCTGATCCACGCCCGATTGCACCAGCCCGTCGATCCGCGCCTTGGCCTGTGCGGTGATCACCGGGCCGAAGTCCACGTCATCGCCCGCGGTGTAGGGCCCGATCTTCAGCTTCTCGATCCGCGGCACCAGCTTGTCGATCAGCGCATCGGCGGTCTTTTCGCCCACCGGCACCGCGACCGAAATCGCCATGCAGCGTTCGCCTGCCGCGCCGAAGCCCGCCCCGATCAGCGCATCCGCCGCCTTGTCCAGATCGGCATCGGGCATGATGATCATATGGTTCTTGGCGCCGCCGAAACATTGCGCCCGCTTGCCGTTCGTCGCGGCGCGGCCGTAGATATATTGTGCGATCGGGGTCGAGCCGACAAAGCCGATGCCCTGAATGACCTCATGGTCCAGAAGACCGTCGACGATTTCCTTGTCACCGTTCACCACCTGCAGCACGCCATCGGGCAGACCGGCCTCCTGCAGCAGCTCTGCCAGCAGCATCGAGGTCGAGGGGCAGCGTTCCGAGGGCTTCAGGATCATCGCATTCCCGGCCGAGAGGGCGGGGGCCATCTTCCACAGCGGGATCATGGCCGGGAAGTTGAAGGGCGTGATGCCTGCGACAACGCCAAGCGGCTGGCGCATCGAATAAAGGTCGATGCCCGGGCCGGCCGAATCGGTGTATTCGCCCTTCAGAAGCGCGGGCGCACCCATGCAGACCTCGACCACCTCAAGCCCGCGCTGCACATCGCCGCGGGCGTCGGGCAGGGTCTTGCCATGTTCGCGGCTGACCAGTTCCGCCAGACGGTCCATGTTCTTGTTGATCAGCGCGCCAAAGGCCATCATCACCCGGGCGCGGCGCTGCGGGTTGGTGGCGGCCCATTTCAGTTGCGCTGCCGCCGCCGACTGGATCGCCGCGTCCAGTTCCGCAACCGAAGCCAGCGCCAGACGCGCCTGAACCTCGCCCGTGGCGGGGTTGTAGACATCCGAGAAGCGGCCCGAAGTGCCTGCGACCCGCTTGCCGTTGATCCAGTGACCGATCTCTTCCATCGACGCCTCCCGTTTTTGCTGCCCCTTTGTAGTCTTGCGGAAATGCGGAAGGTAGCGTCAATATTCCAAAGTCATTTTGCATTTTCGCAAAGGCCGCCGCTTCGTCGCATGGTCATGCGCGCATCGGCGGATCTCTCCGAGGAGAAGCGGAGCGCACAAGGAGGCATGGCATGGACTGGGATGATCTGCGGGTGTTTCTGGCGGTGGCGCGCAGCGAAAGCCTGTCGGCTGCCGGGCGGCGGCTGAAGATCGACGCGGCCACCGTGGGCCGTCGCATCTCCCGGCTGGAAGAAGCCACGGGCGGGCGGCTCTTTCTGCGCTCGCCGCAGGGATATGCGCTGACGGACGGGGGCCAGCGGTTGCTGCCCCATGCCGAAGCGGCCGAGGCGGCGCTGCTGGCGGCTTCGGGCGCGGTCACGGGGCCGGAGGCCGGTCTCAGCGGGCTGATCCGGCTGGGGGCCCCGGATGGCTGCGCCAATTTCCTGCTGCCGCAGGTGCTGGCCCGGATCTGCGACGCCAATCCGGGGCTGGAGGTGCAGCTGGTGGCCTTGCCCCGTGTCTTCAACCTGTCAAAGCGCGAGGCGGATATGGCGATCGGCGTCTCCCGGCCCGAGACGGGGCGGCTGACGGTGCAGAAGCTGGTGGATTACCGGCTGGTGCTGGCGGCCTCCCGCGCCTGGCTGGCTGCGCAGCCGCCGATCCGCAGCGCGGCCGATCTGACCGGGCGGCGTTTCATCGGCTATATCCCCGATCTGATCTTCGACAAGGAACTGGACTATCTGGCCGAACTGGGCGGCCCTGCGGTCACGCTGTCGTCGAACTCCGCCTCGGTGCAGCTGAACCTCTTGCGGCATGGGGCGGGGCTAGGGATGGTGCATGATTTCGCGCTGCCCGCCGCACCCGAGCTGATGCGGATTCTGCCTGAGATCGCGCTGCAGCGGTCGTTCTGGCTGATCCGCCATGCCGATGACGGGCGGGTCGCGCGGCTGCGCAGCTTTGCCGAGGTGCTGCTGCGCGAGGCGCGGGCAGAAATGGCGTCATTCGAAAGGCTTGCTTGACAGACTCATGTCGCGGCGGCCACGCTTCAAAGGACGGACACGGGAAGGAGGAGCCCATGCTTGTCAGCCAGATCCTGAAATCGAAGCCCACGGCCGGCGTCATCACCATTGCGCCGGAGGCCACCATCGCCGAGGCGGTGGCGCTGCTGTCGGGTCGCAAGATCGGTGCGGTCATCGTGTCGGGCGATGGGCAGCGCGCGCAGGGCATCCTGTCGGAACGCGACATCGTCCGTGCACTCGGGCAAAGCGGGGCAGCCTGTCTGAACGACAGCGTGGGCTCGCTGATGACGTCCCGGCTCGTATCCTGCCAGCGCGGGGATGAGGCGCAGGAGGTGCTGCAGAAGATGACCGACGGCCGGTTCCGCCACATGCCGGTGATCGAGGGCGGCGAACTCGTCGGCCTGATCTCCATCGGCGATGTGGTGAAGGCCCGGCTGGAGGAGCTTCACGCTGAAAAGGATGCTCTGGAGGGAATGATCAAGGGCTTCTGACGCTGCGCCGCGTCATTTTCGCCCTTGCAGCGACGCGCGCAATATTGTTGCGTGCGTCGCGTGGAATGCCCCTTGGAGGATGCCCGAATGCGCATCGGTCTTTATCCCGGAACCTTCGATCCGGTGACGCTTGGCCATACAGACATCATCCAGCGCGCCATGGCGATGGTGGACCGTCTGGTGATCGGCGTGGCGATCAACCGCGACAAGGGGCCACTGTTCAACCTGGAGGAGCGGGTGGCCATGGTCCGCGCCGAATGTGACGCGATCCAGGCCCGTACCGGGGGCGAGATCGTGGTCCATCCGTTCGAAAACCTGCTGATCGACTGCGCCCGGGATGTGAATGCCACGGTCATCGTGCGCGGACTGCGGGCGGTGGCGGATTTCGAATATGAATTCCAGATGGTCGGCATGAACCGGGCGCTGGACGACAGTATCGAGACGGTCTTCCTGATGGCCGATGCGCGCCGTCAGGCCATCGCCTCCAAGCTGGTGAAGGAAATCGCCCGGCTGGGGGGCGATGTCTCGCGCTTTGTGACCCCGCCGGTGGTCGAAGCGCTGAAGGCGAAATACGCCTGAAATGCGAAAGGGGGGCTTTGGGCCCCCCGTGTTCTGGTCGGGCCCTGCGGGACCCGGAAGGGAAGACGTCTCAGGCTTTGCGGCCGTAGACGGCTTCATAGGCGATGCGTTGGGCATCTTCCGGGAACAGGTTCAGGTCAAGCGCCACTTCGCGCGGCATGCGGGCAATCTCGTCGCGGGTGCGGCGGTAGAGCGTATGCTTGCGGGCGGCTTCACGGATCATCGTCAGCATTTTCATATCCTTTCATCGCGGGGGTCTGCTTTTCCTTCCGGCTGAGTGAAAGATAGCGTTTATGCTGGCGCTAACAACTGCCGATGCTGCGGTGCGGCTATGCAGGTGCGGCATAGCTGTTCTGAATGAAAAAAGGCGCCCGAAGGCGCCTTTTTCGTGGGATTTCCGCGGTTTCAGATGAGTTTCCCCATGGCGACGGCGGTATCCGCCATGCGGTTGGAGAAGCCCCATTCGTTGTCGTACCAGCTCAGGACCGAGCACATTGTGCCGTCCATGACCTTGGTCTGGTC
>NZ_JBMSDW010000016.1:0-91680 GCF_049445895.1 Neotabrizicola sp. VNH66 | reverse complement strand
TCTTCCATGTCATCTCCTCGGGCTGCGGACCGAAGAAGAGTGCGGACCGCGATCACTCTACGGCGATCCTGTCCCACGTCGGCTGGAGCGCCAAGAATGGTCATGCCATCTGCTGGAAGCGCTCCATCTCCTCCGAGCGGCGCGTATGGGTCGGCAGAAGCGCTGACACCCGGGTCAGGATCGGCAGCAAGGCCGCAGGCAAGCCTGCCCGGGCCAGAAGCGCGCGGCCGAACTTCCGCAGGAAGAGGACGAGGGCCGCTTCGCCCGCTTCATAAGCCAGTTTCCAATCCCAGGCCCCTGCGGAGTCGGAGCCGCCGAAGGCGCGCTCCATCTCGGCGCGCAGCATGCCGGTGTCGATGGGCTGGCCTGCCACGAGCGCGGGCTGCAGAGCTTCGGCGACGACGAGGATCTTGGCGGCAACATTGGACGGCGGCGGCAGGGCCACGGGCGGCGCAGCCAGCACGGCGGGGACATGGTAGGTCATGGGGAACTCCGGGTTGAGGTCAGGATCGCGCCCGGAAACGCCTCTCTCGGCATCCCTCGGGCTTGCCCTGCCCCCTTCCCCGCTCTCCCTCTGGCAGCCCGGTGTCCAAGGGGCTGGCCTTGCACTTGTTCGCTTTTTGTTCTATATATAGGAGCCAAGCTGAGAAGGAAGGTTCCCGATGGAAGACACCGCCTTTGCTCTCCCTGCCACTCCCAAGCAGATCGCCTATGCGCGGTCGCTGGCCCTGAAGAACCAGACGCTCCTCCCTTGGGAGGTTCAGCGGGATCGCCGGTCCCTCAGCGCATGGATCGACGCGCAGGCTCGGATGAAGCCCCTTTCTGAACTCGAGCGCCTACCGTCTTCGAAGCAGGTCGCCTTCGCCGAGCGCCTGGCCCGCATCAAGCGCCGCGCCGTCCCGGAAGAATGCTTCCGCGACAAAGGGCTCATGTCGAAGTGGATCGACGGGAACCGGTGAAAACGGACACATTCGGACCCTCGTTGCTTGAGGGTGCTGCTCAGTCAGCTCTTTGGAAGGTCACGATTTAAAGCGCCCGTGACGCCGAAATCCCGCGTCTGTCAAAGAAACTGGGGGCCTGCTTTGCTGCGAATTCACTCAAAGCAAGACCTTGTTGATCGCGCCTGTGCCAACCTATGGCATTGCAAACACGAACAATTTGCCATGCCATAGGTTGGCAATTTCCGTCTTACCGAACGTCAGCCTCGGTCGAATTCCTGTCCGAGGCGCGCGAGCTCTGTGAGCGCCGCTTCTTTCTTCTGCAGTTCGTCCTCTTCAGCGATAAGCTTACGGACCGTGCTGACGGGCAGGAACATCCGCAGCGGGTTCGACGCCAGCGACTGGAAGCCATAGCTCTCGTACAGCGCCTTGCGGCGCGTAACGCGATCAGGATCGCCGCAGTCGAGAACGTCGAGCATGACGACCGCGACGCCGATCGCATCGGCTGCCACGGCAATCCGCCGGAGAGCGTCGACAAGCAGATCGCCGCCATAGCCGCCGCCGCGGAACTTCTGGTCCCGCCCAATCATCGAGATGTAGGCGGCGGGAATGTTGCCGTGCGAAGGCCGGGTGCGCGCGAACTTTGTCGGCAATTCGGCAAACTGCACCGCGTGTGCGTTCAGAGCATAGAAGCCGATGACGGTGCCTGCAGGGTCCACCATCACATAGAGGCGGACATTGTCCGCCTTGGCGAGCTTGTTCGCGGTCTTCTGAAAATAGTTGTCGACTTGCTCGACACCGCAAGAAAAAGCCGCTCGATCATGCCTCGAAGGATCGAACGGCTCGATGGTGTAGGCGACCGGTGCTGAGGAGGCCATCTACTTGGACACGACCGTCGCATTGTGCCGACGGAAAGCAGCGCGCAGGGCATCCGCCGGTGCCGCAGGTGCATCGAGCGCGGCGAAGAACGCCTCATGATCGACCGGCTGCAAAAGCGTCCGTTCATGCGCGGCAATCGTTGCCAGAGCCGCCTGGTAGGCGGCATTCATCGTGAAGACGGAATCGTCGACGCCCGAAAGTGCCGCCGCCTGCTGGATCGCCGTCTTGATGCGCGGCTTGGTCCGGAAATTCATCCGAGCCTCGTTGCGCTCATCGATGTTGCGGGTGGTGTCGTGGAAACCGAGCATGGTCGCCTCCAAAGAATCTTACTCACTATGTACGCCAGATCGACGTACAATTCAAGCGCATGATCCAAGAACCTCTTGGCAAGTTCACCCGAACCGTCGACCACCCTCTGTGAAGGTGTATTCGTTGACGACAATCCCCTCATCCACCGCCTCGTCAGAGGTCAGATGGTCATATTCGGCCTCCAGCTGCCGATAGAGCCAGCGGGCGAGATCGCGCAGCGCTTCCACAACGGTATCTTCACTTCCCCGCGCCGGGGGCCGCCCGGTCGGATTGTCGCGCGACACGTCGATGGTCATGCAGTATTCGTGGCAGTACCGCCCGCGGTGGGTCACGTCGGCGCTGAGTTGATAGAAGTTCTGACGCTGAGCGGCCAACAGCCGGTCGGCGATGCTGTGCAAGGTCTGGTCCTTCGGAGCATAGGCGCGGATTTCGCGCGTGGACCCTTTGGCGTGCCGGACCGTCGCCTCGAAGCAGGCGCCATCGCCTTGTGACGAGAAGCCCGAGAACCAGATGCAGGGCCTTTGGCTGGTGCTGCCACCCATTAGCCTGACCGACCGGGTCTTCAGGCTGACCCCGAGGATATCGCAGATGCGCTCGAAATCGTCATAGACCGCATCCCACCAATCGTCGTGAAAGGCAGCCTCGCGATACCAGCCGCGGGCTTTCTCCTTTGCCGCATCCGAGAGTTCTGGGAATTGGTAGACCGTGGTGCAGATGGTCTCAGGCATCGGGATCCTCCCCGGTCAGAGCCTGGGCGAGCCAAGTCTGGGTTCCGACGAAGCCGATGACCTTGCGCGCGGTAAGGTCGATCACCGTCGCGCCGCCGCCGAAAGACCCTAGAAGGGGACGAGAGGCCGTATGAGCGAAGTCGAATCCCCAGAGGCCGCGAAGGTCGAGCTCCTGGGCCAGGCGCAGCACAAAGGCGACGACGCCGTCGGGATCGCCGCTGTCGTCATCGCGAATCCAGAGCTCGCCGGACTGACCTTCTTCCTGCGGCGACAAGTCAAAGCCACGATATTGCGGCTCTTCGGTTTCCTCGTCTTCTGCACGGCAGCGCTGATAGATCGCCGTCGCGGCGGCGGCCCTCTCGGGGGTGCCGACATCGATGAGGCAGGAGAAATGGGTGAAGTAATCGGCCATGGGGCACTCCAAATATGAAGACGCCCGACACCAGTGGCCGGGCGCGATGGAAATTTCGGGGTCGGAAGGTGGGCAGTCAGTCAGCCGAGCTTTGACCGCGCTTGGTCCCGGGCCACTTGGTGGGCGCTGAGAAGATCGCGGTAGTAGCGCTTGCGCGCCGCGCGCCAGCTGCGGACGGCCAACGTGTCGGGGTGGAGCCGACGGATCGCCGTGCGCAGAACCGTCAGGTTCGACGCCTCGGGCGGCAGGCCCAGGTCATGATAGATCCGGCTCATCTCGATGGACCTCCAAGACAGGCGACATCAGAGGGCACAGATCGTTCATTGATTTCGAGGTGGACCGTGCGGGCCCTGGCATCGAAGCAGAACTCGCCCTCGGCACCGCCGGGCAGGACCTTCTGCAGATCGGGGTCACAGAGCAGATCGAGCACGATCTGCTCGACGGCCTCGGCGAGGGTGAGGTCGCGCCATTCGACTTCCGGCGCATCCCAGGTCAGGGCCACGTAGCGGAGGCGAGTCTCGGGCAGTTCGACCGGGTTCGGCTCAGACCAGGGCGCGATGCTGTCGATCCGGGCGGAAGGGCCGTGGCAGGTGAAGATCACGGTCAGGTGGGTGATGCCAGCCCCGGCCAAAGCCTCGAAAAGCCGGGTCTGGTTGACCGGGCGCAGGGCCTCGATCCGGGCCTGTTGTGAGACGCGGGCACCGAAGAGCAAAGCGAGACGAAAGCGCGGCGCCATCGGCGCGCGGAGTGTGGCGAGGGACTGGAACATCTGGGTTCTCCGGGAAGGGGTAAGGGAAGCCCCGGCGGGGAGAAGCGGAGCCGCTCTCTCCAACGCGCCTATGGGCAAACTCCCCCTGCCTTTCTCGACCTCTCGTCTCAGGCGGCGAGGTCCAGCGCCCGGGCGGCGAAGCTGCGCCACAGCGGATCGACCAGCCGGGCCTCGAGGAGTTCGGCACGATGGCGAAGGCGGGCAGCCAGCTCCGGTTCGCGCCAGTCGAGCGCCCGGCGAGCCTCGGCGCGCAGTTGGCTCGCCTCCATCACCACGCCCCGCGCCTCGACCGCGGAGCGAACCGGGTGGCACCAGGCGACCATGCCAATGCTGGCGGAGCCCGCGAGGACCAGCCGCTCGTCACGATCGAGGATGGCGAGCATTTGCGTGCCCACACCGCGCGGCCGGCTATCGGCATAGGTGATGGCGGCGGACATGGCCTCGCTCAGCGTCGCGGCGCGCGACAGGATGGCCGGATGTGCATCTCCCGTCGCGACGGTGCCGACGGCAGGCGGCAAGGTCAGCATGAAGGGCTGACCCAAGTCGGGCGTCGCACCCGGGATCGGGGGGAAGCTGGAACCGGGAAGTAACGTGGAGAAGGACGCATCGAACATGGGGATCACCTCCAACGGCGCGGGGAGGCCTCTCCTCCCGGCTCAACCGTCAAAGGCAAAGCCACCGCCCTCTTCCTCGAAGGGCGGTGGTAGGACCGGCAACTAGGAGCGCTGGACGGAAAGGTCACATCTTGCCGAGGCCGCGCAGCGAGACTTCATAGCCTGCGCCGACGATGATGTGGTCATGTAGCGTCAGACCCAGAAAGCGGCACCCCTTCTGGATCTCCTTGGTCATGGACAGGTCGGCCTCGGACGGCGTCGGATCGCCTGACGGGTGATTGTGGATCAAGATCAAGGCGCTCGCGCCGAGGATCAGCGCCCTCTTTATCACCTCGCGCGGATAAACCGGCACATGATCGACCGTGCCGACCGCCATCCGCTCGTCCGAAATCAGCCGGTTCTTCCGATCGAGGTAGAGGACATGAAACCGTTCCTCCGGGCCTCTCACTGTCAGCGCACAATAATCGCAGACGGCAGCCCAGGAGGTCAGGGCCGGATTGCGGTTGAGATATCGCCCCAGGATTTCGCGGGCCTCGAGGATCACGGTCTCTTCTTGGGGTGTCATGCGGGACGCTTTCAGGATGGGAGGCGCTCGCCCCTCGCCGATCCGCAGCAAGCGATTGGCGAGGGGCGAGGCCCAGAAAGGGGAAATGAGGATCAGGGAACGCGGGAGCCCCCTGCGCTTCCGCAGGCCGGAAAGAGGGGGCTGCTGGCGAAGCTGGCTCAGCCGACGCGGTCGAGGAGCTTCTTAGCCCGACCTTCCATGTCGAGCCTTGCGTCCTGCTGGGTCTTGTCGCGGGCAAGCCGCGTGATGCCCTGGACGAAGTCGAAGATCGACTCGGGCGGCCTGCCCTCTTCCATCAGCACCTTCTCGATGATCTTTCCGGACTCGGCTTTGGAGAAACCACGCTTCCTAAGGAAATCGTCGCGGTCTTCGTCCGTCCGCGCCACGATCTGCTGGCGCGCAGCCTTGATCTCATTCACGAAGCCCATCGGCGACGAATTGGCGAAGCGTGTCAGCGCCGGTGCTGCCTCATGGGCGAAGCGCGAGGCGGCGTATTTCGAGTGACGGATGGTGATTTCCTGGAAATCTTCGACACCCCACAGATTCCTGTTTTGACACACGGCGCGCAGGTAGAAGCTTGCCATGCCGAGGGTCTTCGCCCCCACTTCAGAGTTCCAGCAGTAGAAGCCCCGGAAGTAGAGATCGGGGGAGCCGTCGGGCAGCCGGCCCGCCTCAATCGGGTTGTGATCGTCAACGAGAAACAGGAAAACATCACGGTCCGAGGCGTAGAGCGTGGTCGTGTCGCGGCTGATCTCGACATCGGGGTTGTAGACACCCGTCGACCAGTCGAGCACTCCCGGCACCTTCCAGCGCGTATCACCGGTGCCATTGCCCGCGATGCGCTGCACGGCCTCGACCAGTTCATGGTCATGAATGCGGCCGTAGTCGGGGCCGGTGACCGCACGCAGTTCGGTTCGGCCATCCTCGGTTTCGAAGGTTTTCACCTGCTCGGCGCGGTGGTTGGTCAGGCCGTACTGCAGATTGATCCCCGCCAGCGGCGCGGGCAGCTGGCGTAGGTAGGACGCGGGGGCACCGACGATGCTGGCAAGCTGGCCAAAGGCCCAGTGCGTCGGCGCCACAGGCTCCTGCGCTTTCGGCAGGATCAGCTGCATCCGCTCGGCATTGTCGCGCGAGGCCTCGACGCGGATCTCGGCGGTCTCGACCACCTGCGACCGGCTCCGCTCGGAACGCTCCTTCACCGAGGCCCAAAGCGCGTCGAGCGAAAGATACCGTTCGTCATCGGGCCGATTGAACCATTCGGACGACGCCCGCCCGTTCCGCTCCCCCCGGCTGACATCCACTTTGTAACCGCCGGTCTTGCCCATCCGAACCGGATCGAGAACTTCCTGAACGCCCATGCGTCACACTCCGCGACGGGCGCCCGGGAGCCACTCTCCCGGACCCTAAACCCGTCACCGGAAAACCGACACTCCTCTCACTCTTGGAAATGCGAAGGGCGGTAAGCAGACAATAGCCCGACGAGCTTGGCAGCCAGGTCAAATTGGCTTTGGGCCAGGCCCCAAGGCGTGATCCGAACTTCTCGGTGTCAGAGCAGAAGAACCTGCGTGCCGACCTTGGCCAGATCGTAAAGCTCGACCACATGTTCGTTGTAAAGGCCGATGCAGCCATTCGATGACCTGCGCCCGATCTTCCGCGTGTCATGCGTTCCGTGGATCAGGTAGGCTGGCCAGGAAAGATACATCCCGCGCACGCCGAGCGGATTGTCCTTCACGCCCCCTTCGACGAACTTCGGCCAGTCCGGATTGCGCTCAAGCATGGACGGCGTTGGACGCCACGGCGGATTCACGGCTTTGCGCACGATCTCGGTCCGCCCGCGACGGGTAAGCTCCTCGGACAAGGGGACCGAGGACGGATAGAGACGGTAGATGGACTGATCTTCGGACCAGAAGTGCAAGGCGCGCGAGGTGATGTCGACCAGGATCACGCCGTTTCGCGTGGTCTCGAAGTAGTCCTGCCACTGCAGCATGCGGAAGCTGGAGATGTTGTTGCGCACAGAGCTGGAGACAGGCGCCTGGAATTCGGTGCTGCCCTCCTGCGCCAAGGCGGGGACAGCTGCGGCACCGGCTGCGCCAAGCATCCCGCCGACCAAGGCTCGACGATTGATCTGTGCGGTCTTCATGGTGAACTCCTTTAGCTGCCTGTCATTCAGTCGTGTTTGTTGGTGGGGCCGGTTTAGCCCAGAGCGCGGCGGATCTTCGGCACGGCGAAGCGCCTATCATCGTGGAAGTCGATGATGCTGACGAACCGGCCATCGGGGCGGAAGAGGAAGATGCCCGCGGTGTGGTTCATCGTGTAGTCGCCGTCGTCGCGCGCGACTTTCTCGTAGCGCACGCGGAAGTCGGCGGCTGTCCGGGCGATCTCCTCGGCGCTGCCGGTCAGGCCGGTGATCCGGGCGTCGAAGTTGGACAGGTAGTCTGCCAGTTCCTGCGGGCCGTCTCGGTCCGGGTCGACGGTGATCAGCGCCACGACCAGAGGCGCGGCCTCGGGTCCGAGTGCCTCCAGCCAGTCGCTGATGTCGTTTAGCGTGGTCGGGCAGACATCGGGGCAAAAGGTGAAGCCGAAGAAGGCCATGACTGGCCGTCCGGCCCAGTCGGACGGGGTCACCGACTGGCCGCGGTGGTTGGTCAGCTGCCAGCTCATTTCGGTAAGCGGCAGTGGCAGGATAAGGGCGGGCTGCGCGGCACGGCTGCGCCACGCCCCGAGCACCAGCGTGCCGCTGACGGCGGCAAGCACCGCTCCAAGGCCCAGGATCAGTCGGCGTCGGCGCATGACGACCTGTCGGCGCGCATCGACAGGACCTCGACCGGGATCGTGACCTGACCCGCCTTTTCGAAGGTGAGGGTCATGTCGAACCCATCCCCTTCCTTCAGCGCCGTCGTCAGGCCCATCAGCATCCCGTGATAACCGCCGGGATCAAGCTCGACCGTCTGACCGGCGGGGACCGGGATGCTCATTGCGTGCGGCATCGACGCGGCGCCGTCGGTCACCACGGTTTCGTGCAGCATCGGCATCCCGGCAATGGGAGTGGACAGGCCCACCAGCGCGTCGTCGGCGGCACCCGCACTGGTGATCCGGACGTAGAACACCGCCGGACGCTCCGCTCCAATGGTCGCACGGGACCAGGCATGATCGACCGTCAGATCGCCGATCTGCGCTGCCTCGCAGGCAAGAAGCGGGGTCGCCATGACGGACAGGACGGCGGCGAGGGCCCAGGAATTATGCATCAGAACCTCGATTGCAGATCGCTCAAGATGTCGGCGGCGGGGGTTCCATAGGCGAACTGCCGCAGCCAGTCGCCTTCGGGTCCCACCAGGTAAAGGGCGGGACTGTGCGCCATGCTGTAGCCGCCCGGGGCGGCAGTGTCGTCCTCGCGCTTAAAGAAAACCTTGAATCTGGCAGCCACGACGGCGGTGCCAGGAACGTCTCCAGCCAGCCCGAGGATCGACGGGTGGAAGGCCCGGGTATAGCTGTCGAGGCCAAGGCGGCGGTCGCGCTCGGGGTCGACCGAGATGAAAATCGGCTGCACCCGGTCGGCCTCGGAGCCAAGGTCATCCATCACCTGCGCCACTTCGGCCAGCGTCGTGGGGCAGACATCGGGGCAGTTGGTGAAGCCAAAGAACACCAGCTGGAACTTGCCCCGAAACTCTTCGCTCGTGCGCAGCTTGCCCGTGGCATCCGGCAGGGCGAAGGTTGGGCGGAAGGCCTCGGTCACTGACCCGGCAGGCCCGCGGTCCAGGAAATAGGCCACGGCGAAGGCACCGAGGGTGAGGATCGCGGCGATCCAGAGAAGCTGCTGAAGGCGGGTCAGTCTGGGCATGGTCATCTTTTCCGCGCCCTGTCTGAAGCCTCGAGCTACTAGAGCTTCAAGTAACTCCTCTGTGAGTCTCGTCTCTTCGGCTGCAGATACCGGTCGTCGCCGGCGGATCGTCCGCTCAAGGCGCTCCGGTCGCGGCCACCCGCACTTCGGTCATCAGGCTGTCGAGGCTCAGGTTCACCAGCTTGCGACCGTTTAGGAAGAAGGTCGGCGTCTGGCTGATGCCCAGTGCCTTCACATCTGCCGCGTCCTGTTTCAGGACCGCCGTCATGCCTGGAAACAGCCGGTCCGTCTGGCCCTGGTCGATGTCCATCCCGGCGCCTTCGGCGATCTCCCAGGCAATATCAAGCGCGGGTTCGCCATGCACCGCCCAACCGGGCTGCTCTTCCAGAAGCGCATCAAGGACCGGCTCGAACAGGTCCTGCCTGCGCGCCGCTTCCAGAATGCGCACGGCCTCGTCCGAGCCTTCGTGGAAGGTCGTGTAACGCAGGACGATGCGGACGTCGTTCGGGAAGGCCTCGCGGATCTGCTTCAAGACCGGGTGGAAGGCCCGGCAGGCTTCGCAGGAGGGATCGAAGAACTCCACCAGCGTGACCTTGGCGTCGGCGGGGCCAAGCACCGGCGAGTGTGGCCGGATCAGCAGCGCCGAATCCGCCGGGGGTTCTGTGGCGGCGGCGGCCTCCGCCTCGGCGCTGCGCTGGCGGGTGACGTAGACGGCGCCACCGGCAAAGGCGGCCAGACCCAGCGCCGAAGCGCCGAGCATGAGGGTTCTGCGGTTCATCCGCGGTCTCCTTTCATCAGGGGAAGAAGGGCCAGGATCGCCGCGAAGGCCGCGAGCGACAGGTAGGGAAGCGGCAGGCCAAGCACGGTCTGGGCCGCCTTGTCGGTGCAGGAGGGGCCGCTTTCCGTGCAGGGCGCGATGGCTTGCGGGATGATCCCGGCGTAAAGGCCGGACTGCCAGGCGGCCAGCGCCGTGCCCGCTGCGGATAGGATCAGGACCGTGGGGCGGACAGGGGAGTCCTCGCGCCACAGGGCGACCCCGAGGATCACCACCAGCGGAAACATCGCGATGCGCTGATACCAGCACAGCGTGCAGGGCATCATCCCCAGCACCTCGCCGATGAAGAGCGCGCCCAGCGTCGCGGTGAGCGCAATCAGGAAGGCCACCGTCAGGGCAAGGTCGGATCGGGTCATGCGGCTGTCAGGCATCGGTCTGGCCTTTCCGGAAGGCGGGCAGCAGCGACAGCAGCACCAGTGCCGCGCCGGTGGTGATGGCGATGTCGGCCAAGTTGAAGGCGGGCCAGTGCCAGTCGCGCCAGGTGACGTCGATGAAGTCGGTGACCGCGCCCTGCCGCAGCCGGTCGATGATGTTGCCAAGGCTGCCGCCCACCGCGATCGCCAATCCCAGGGCCTCCAGCCTCCGCGTCGCGCGCAGGGCCATCGCGGCGAAGGCCAGTGTGATTGCCCCGGTCAGCGCGGCCATAACCAGGGGCCGCCCCTCCATCGCGCCCGACAGCATCCCGAAGCTTGCCCCGGTGTTGAAACCAAGGCTCAGGTTCAGGACCGGCAGGATCGGCACGGGTTGCCCTTCGGTCAGTCCGGCAAGCGCCAGCGCCTTGGTCGCCTGGTCGAGGGCAGTGGCCAGCAGCGCAACGGCCAGAAGCGGAACCGGAGTCATTCTGCGCCCCGCTCAGGCCAGCCGATCCAGCGCGGGACGTGGCGGAGGAAGCGGTCGTAGTCGGCCCCGTTGGCCTTCCGCAGCGCCGCCTCCTCGGACCGGATCTGCGTCTGGGCGGACCAAAGGAACAGAAACGCCCCGGCAACGGTGGGAATTGCAGGGATTGCGACGGCCACGCCAATCAACAGCAAGAGCTGGCCCAGAAAGGTCGGGGTGCGTGAAACGCGGAAGAGACCTACCTGCACCAGCGCGCCGGTCTCTCCCTCGCGCACGCCCACGCGCCACGAGGCCCCCATTGCGCGCTGCGCCGCCAGGGCGACAAGGGCTCCCAGCGCAGCAAGGGCGGCACCCGCCAGACCGAGCCCAAGGAAGCGCCCCTCGGTCCAAAGCGGATCAAGCTTGTGCAGCGGCGGAATGGTCAGCCACAGAAGCGGCCCCACGCCCGCCAGCCCGAAGGCCGCGCGGAAGCCGTGGGCAGCCAGGCGGTCCCGGCCCGTCGCAGTGCCGAACAGCCAGACCGGACGTCCCGCCGCCCGCGTGGCCCGGGTGCTGCCCCAGAAGAACAGGACGAGATACAGCATCAGGACGGCCAGCGCCGCCCAGCCGGGGGCTTGCAGCATGGGTCAGACCTTCTCGGGGTTGTAGGCCAGAAGCCGCAGCGCGTTCAGCGTGACCAGCACCGTGGCCCCGGTATCCGCCAGGATCGCCAGCCACAGACCCGTAAGCCCGAGGACCGAGGTCACCAGAAACACCGCCTTCAGCCCCAGCGCGAGCGTCACGTTCTGCCGGATGTTGGCCATCGTCGCCCGCGCCAGCCGGATCTGCGCCGGAATGTCCGTCACCCGGTCGCGCAGGATCGCCGCATCCGCCGTCTCCAGCGCCACGTCGGTGCCCGACCCCATCGCCACGCCGACCGAGGCCTGCTTCAGCGCGGGCGCGTCATTGATGCCGTCGCCTACCATCATCACGCCGCCTTGCGTGGCCATCTCGCGGATCGTGGAGAGCTTGTCCTCGGGCAGCATCTCGGCCCGGAACTCAGTGCCAAGGCTTTCGGCGATGGCCGCCGCCGTGCGCGGGTTGTCGCCCGTCAGGATCGTCGGCGTGATGCCCATGGCTCGCAGCTGCCTGACGGCCTCCACCGCGTCCGTGCGCGGCTCGTCCCGCAGGCCGATCAGCCCCAGCGCCGTGTTCCCCTCGGACAGGACGGCGACGGTCTTCCCCGCCTCCTCCAGCGCCGTGGCGCGTGCCATACCGTCCCCCGCCAGCGCGCCCTGGGCGGCGGCGTAGCGCGGGCTGGAGATGGTCAACTCGCGCCCCTCAACCGTGGCCGAGACACCTTTGCCGGTGATGGCCCGCGCAGCAGTGGCCTCCGGCAGCGCCATCCCCTCGGCCCGGCGCAGGATCGCCAGGGCGAGCGGGTGGCTCGACCCGGCCTCGACAGCAGCGGCAAGGCGGATCACCTCGGCCTCGGCCAATCCGAAGGGAACCACATCCACCACCTGCGGCCGCCCATGCGTCAGCGTCCCGGTCTTGTCGAACGCCACCTGCCGCACGGATGCCGCGGCCTCGATCACCGCACCGCCCTTCATGAGAAGGCCACGCTTCGCCCCCGCCGACAGGGACGAGGCGATGGAGGCCGGGACCGAGATCACCAGCGCGCAGGGGCAGCCGATCAGAAGCAGCGTCAGGCCCCGGTAGATCCAGGTGTCCCAATCGCCGCCCATAGCCAGCGGCGGGACCAGGATCACCGCGACCGACAGCGCGACGATCAGCGGCATGTACCAGCGGCTGAAGCGGTCGATGAAGCGTTCGGTGGGCGCGCGGGCCCCCTCGGCCTCTTCCACCAGCCGGATGATCCGGGAGATGGTGTTGTCCTGCGCCTCTTTGGTCACGCGGATGCGCAGCGCGGCTTCCGTGTTGATCGAGCCCGCAAAGACCGCCTCCCCGGGCCCCCGCGTCTTCGGCACACTTTCGCCGGTGACGGGGCTTTCGTCGACGCCCGAGGTTCCCTCGACGATCTCGCCGTCCGCCGGGATGCGGTCGCCCGGGCGGGCGAGGACGATCTGCCCGATGGTCAGCGTTTCCGCCGGCACCTCCCGCGTGCCCGCGCCTTCGACCAGAAGCGCCGTCTTCGGCACCAGGTTTGCCAGCGCCCGGATCCCGTCGCGCGCCTTGTTGGCGGCCACGCCCTCCAGCACCTCGCCGACCGCGAAGAGGAACACGACCAGCGCCGCCTCCTCCGCAGCTCCGATGAAAAGTGCGCCGATGGCCGCGATGGTCATCAGGCTTTCGATGGTGAAGGGCTGGCCCATCCGCAAGGCCGCGAGGGCCCGCTGCGCCACCGGTGCGACGCCGATCAGGCAGGCGGCCAGGAAGGCCCAGTAGCCCGCTACGTGTCCCGTGGTCAGGTCGATGGCCCAGGCGGCGGCGAGCAGCACGCCGGTCAGGATGACCAGCCTGCCCTTCGCCGTCTTGAACCAGCGCTTGCCCCGGTCCGCCGGGTCGTAATGCACATGCCCTGGGGTGCCGTGGCCATCATCTTTGCCAGCCTTTGGCGCTTCGTCATGGTCGTGCTGACGTTGATCGTGGTCTGCGTGGTCATGCGTGCCTGCTGCGGGCGTCACCTCCGGCAGCACGAACTTCTTCTTCGGCGCAGCCACCCCGCGCGGCGCGATGCCGTAGCCAAGTGCCTTGACCGCCGCCTCGATCTTTTCCTTCGGCGTCGTGTCCGGGTTCAGGTTCAAGGACAGCTTCTCGGCCATCAGCGCGACCGAGACGTCGCTCACCCCTGGCATCCGCTCGACGGCGCGCGTCACCTTGGCCACGCAGGACGCGCAGTCCATCCCGCTGACGTTCCATTCCAGCCGTTCCGTCATGACCTTGCCTTCCGGTATGGTTGCCCGAATCGGGTCGGCATCCTACCTAATTGCTCTAGTCACTATAGCATCAAGAGAAATCGCATGCTGACCATCGGCAAGCTCGGCCAGGCCACCGGCGTCAAGGTGCCGACGATCCGGTTCTACGAACAGATCGGCCTTCTGCCCGAGGCAGGGCGCAGCGCCGGGAACCAGCGCCTCTACGACCGAGCAACGCAGGACCGCCTGGCCTTCATCCGTCACGCCCGCGAACTGGGCTTCCCGATCGAGGCGATCCGCGACCTCCTCAGCCTGTCGGACCGCCCCGACCAGCCCTGTGCCGCCGTCGATGACATCGCCCGGGCGCAGCTCAAGTCCGTCCAGGCCCGCATCGCCCGCCTCAAGACGCTGGAACTGGAACTGCACCGGATGCTCGACCAATGCGCCTGCGGAACCATCAAGGACTGCCGGGTGATCGAGACGCTGGGCGACCACGCGCTCTGCGCACACGAGCATGCGGCGGAGATGAAGGAATCCTAGTTGCGCCGAACTACGGCCTCTTGACGCCTCTCAATTCCAACACGGTTCGACCGTCTGCTATGGGCCGAGAACGACGGAACCCGGCGGGTTTCCCCACCGGGCCCGAGGGTGAGACCCCGTTCCTTTCAGAACGGGATCTCATCGTCGCGGTCGACCAACTCGGGGTTTTCGTTCTCGGCCGACTTCGGGCGGCTCAGGAAGTCGACCTTCTCGGCGATGATCTCGCAGCCGTAGCGGTCGGTGCCGGTTGCGTCGGTCCACTTGGTGTAGTGGATGCGGCCGTGTACGAGGACCTTCATACCCTTCTCGCAGTGCTCTGCGACGGTCTTGCCGAGACCGTTGAAGCAGGTGATACGGTGCCATTCGGTGTCCATGACCCGGTAGCCGTTCTCGTCGCGCATAACGCGACCTTCCGAGAGGCGCGGCCGCGAGGTGGCGAGGGTGAAGTTGGTGATCTTCGTGCCGCTTTGGGTCGAGCGCACTTCGGGCTTCTGACCGATGTTGCCGGCGAGGATGACGATGTTCTGCATGATATGCTCCTGTGTTTCCTGTCCCTGGGACCGTCCCTTCGACAAGACCCGGAAAAAGCCTGTCGGCTGAGGCGTGCACGGGAGACGGAACGGCGACCGGAAACCTCCATAGGGCCGGGGTGGCGCGGACAGCCCCAAGGGGGCAACACGGCCCGGACTGACGCGGGGTTGCGCGCCAGAGGCCGAACAGGCTTAGGGGATTGTCAGTCGAAGGGATGGCGCCGGGGATGGGAGCGACCTGGGGCTCTCGCAGAACTCGGCCTTCCTGGCAAAGGCAACTTGGTTGAGGCATTTGCGAAACCGCCGACCCAGCGGCTCAAGCCAACCTTATCCCCCTGCCCTATCCCGGTGCCCTCCGTGGGAGTTGCGATGTTGCGACCTGACGGCTATCCCGGACGCATCATTCAGGACACGAGGGCCCAATGGCTGATTTCAATCTCGAGGCGATGTCGCTCAAGGAACTGCGGCAATTGCAGAAGGAACTAGGCAAGGCGATTTCCACGTACGAGGACCGTCATAAGGCCGAAGCCCGCGCCAAGCTGGACGCAATCGCCAAGGAGATGGGCTACTCTCTGGCTGATCTGATCGGTGCCGAGGTGAAAGCCACCCGTGCTTCGGCCGTGGCAAAGTATCGACACCCTGAGAATGCGGCTCTCACCTGGTCTGGCCGTGGCCGGAAACCGCAGTGGTTCGCCGATCACGTCAATGCGGGCAAAGACCCAGGTTTGCTCGCGATCTAAAGGCAGCGAAGTGGGGACTGCCAATCCGCCGTCGAAAATCAGGCGATCGCAGCTCCCCAGGGGCAACGGTGATCGCCCATTTGGTGTGCCGACCGTGGTCGGCTCATTCTGCCGATCGCCCCGGGATGGCAGACAGGCGAAAGGCCCGGCTCGGAGCCTTCGCTCCGCCTCCGAGCCTCAGGAGAAACCGTGGGCCTTACGCCCACGGGTCGACCTCAGCGACCACCTGAACCTCGTCTCCGTCGATTTCATCGGCGGGAACAGCGCCGAAGGTTCCATCCCCTGCCTGGAAGACGACGATCGAGACCATGAGCGTGGCGGCGAGGGAGGCGGCGAAGGCGTGTGCGTCTTTGCGGGACATCTGTTTGGCTCCTATCTTGGAGGCGGGGGACCGTCCCCCGCGCGACAGGACCCCGCAGGCCCGAAGACTGGCTGACATCACCGGGTGCGTTCGGCTCGTCCGAATCCGCCCGGCGGCACGGGTTCGCCCGTAGTCCGACCCCTTGCGGGTTGATCTCGAAGACGGGATTCGGGGCAAGGAAGGGAATGGCGAGCGGGGGATGGTGTCCCAACGTCAGGAGCCGGTTGTCCCGCTGATGCTTGGAACGCCGCGAGCCTCCCGGGCAGGCTCTTAGTTGAAGACCGCCATCTTGGGGGATGGAACCTTCGACGCCCCGCGACATCGCGGGACGATAGTGTGATCGGTGAGGGGCCCGCCCCTTTGGCAGGCCCCTCCCGCATTCTCTGGGCTCAGGCGGCCAGGTCCGCGCCCCCTGCCCTCTCGCAATCCTCGGCACCGACGATTTCGAGCCGTGCGTTGCGATAGCCCTCCCGCGCAATCCAGAGCTCTGCCGCAGTGATCGACTGCGCCAGATGCAGCAGTTCGGTGTTGCCCCCGAAGTCCAGAAGCACGCGGACCTGCCCCGGCTTTGGTTCCTCGGCCACCTCGAAGATCAGACGGCTGTCCGCCGAATGGCTGCGCATGATGGTAACGAGAATGACCCCGTCCGAGGAGAAGTTACCCTCATGGAGCGTAAAGGAGGCCTGAGCGGTCCAGGTCGGATAGGGCCGAGGCGGTTCCTTCTTTACGAGACGGCCGACACCGTTCGATCGCTCCCAGGCCGCGAGCTTCTTGGCAAACCGTGCCGGCGGCTTGGGACTGCCGTCGGTGTAACGGATCAGCGCCCCGAGGGGGGCTGTGTCGATGATGGTCGTTGCAGACATGATTTCCTCATCCCGAATGCGAGCGATCGCATTCATCATATTGATATTGATGTGTTTTGTGGGGGTGAGGGCGGGTTTCCCCGCCCCCCGGATGGCTCAGATCACTCCGCCGCCATCATCGACGCGGCGCTGTCCGGCAGATCGGCAGTCAGGAAGGCCGGGAGATCGACATCCCCCTGCCCTTCCGCGATCGCCTCGCCGTCGAACGCCACCAGATCGGCCCGGCGCAGGACCTCGGGCAACCACCCGCTGCCCTTGAGGAGCCGCTCGGCTTCTGTGGCCATCTCACCCTTCTTCAGATGGTCGAGAAGCTGCGCGGTCCCCTCCCCCTTCGCTTCGCGCACGGCCTCGAGGATCCGGGCTTTGGGCACGCGGTTGAGGTAACCGTCGACCGTCGGCTCCCAGCCCGCCTCCACCATGTCGAGATCTACGGCACGCGCTACCAGATCGGCATGCGCCATGCGTCGGGTCAGACCGCTGGCCGAGATGCCCGCCCCATAAGGGTTCACCTTCTCATGGAGCGCGTTGATGCCGAAGCTGAGGCAATGCGCCAGAAGAGCCAGACGGCTGCCCTGGTCGAGGACCGTCAGATAGTCCCAGAGCGCGGCATCATCGCCGAGAGGCAGATCAGCCTCCCAGGCCGCGTGACGTTCGTCGACCAGCTTGGCGACTACGCTGTCCTTCAGATCGGGTGCTTGCGCGGACATGTAGACATGGCGCACGGAGGCCTCGAGACAGCTGCCCGAAGCAGAGGAGGTGCGGAAGGTATCCGTCACCAGTTTCAGAAGCAGGAGCGTCAGCGCCACGTCCGGTGACCGCCCGATGGCCTCGCGCAGCGCAAGGGTCCTGTGGGCCGTCAGTTCCATGACCAGCCGCTCGGGCAGCGGCTTCAGCGCGCCGTCGTCCTCATCGTCGGTCTGATCAGAACCGATCGGCTGACCACCCGAGGTGATGACGGTACCCCCGGCGGAGGTCGCCGAGGGTTTCCAACTGGAACCCTCGACATCGCCCCCCTGCCCCGTGGCATCCGCGCCATCGTCCTCCTGGACCGCGGTCTCCTCGCGCGGCTCATCCTCGGGCCGGACATAGCCGCGATAGACAGCCAAGCTGCCATCCCGATCCAGCGTCACGAAGACGCCCGCGCGCCCGACCTCGGCCGGGTCGTAGATCAAAGGCCGCTGCTCGAGCGCTTCCAGCGCCATCTCGAGCTGACCGAGCCGCGCATCGATCTCCTCGGGGTATTCGTCCTGACCGGAGTATTCCTCCTCCAACGCGCGGTACTCGGCGAGGAGCACAGCGTGGGCCGCGCTTTCCTCGTCGGTCATCGGCGCGGGATCACCGGCCAGACGCCGCAGGCCGTGGCTGTAGCCATAGGGCAGGTCGGTCGCCACCTCGATCCACTTCCAGCCCTCCGAGGTCAGCGCCTCGGCTTCCGCCTGAAGCTTCTCGGAAACCAGCTGATCGAGGAGGGCAGGGTCCTCGAGCCAGCCACCATCATCGCCTTGGAAGAGATCGCGCAGCACAACGCCACCTGCCGCCTCATAGGCATCGACGCCGACGAAGACGGCGCGACGATCCGAAGCCCGGACCGAGGTCTCCGTCAGCATGCGCCGGATGGCATAGGGCTCCTTGTTCCAGGAGTTCTTCACCGTGTCCCAGACATGTTCCTGGCGCGCATGGTCCGGGTTCACCGTGAACGCCATCAGCTGTTCCAGCGTCATGCCATCCTCGGCATAGACATCGAGTAGGGCAGGGGCCACGGAGGCGAGTTTCAGGCGCTGCTTCACGATCTGCGGCGTGACGAAGAAGGCCGCCGCGATCGCTTCCTCGCCCTGACCCTTTTCGCGCAGGGCCTGGAATGCGCGGAACTGATCGAGCGGGTGCAGGGTAACGCGTTGCATGTTCTCGGCCAGCGAGTCGTCCTCGGGCAGGATCGCCGAAGCAGCATCCCGCACGATGCAGGGGATCGGCGCGGTCTTCAGCAGCCGCTTCTGCTTCACCAGCAGCGACAGCGCCTGGAAGCGGCGACCACCGGCGGGGATCTCGAACGTACCGGTCTCGACTCCATCGGCATCGAGCACGGGCCGGACGTTCAAGCCCTGCAGCATGCCGCGCCGCGCGATGTCTTCGGCCAGTTCCTCGACCGAGACGCCGGCCTTGATGCGCCGCACGTTGGACTGGCTCAGCACGAGCTTGTCGAAGGGGATGTCCCGCGACGGGGACAGGGTGACTTTCTGGGCTGCTTTTGCCATCAGATCTTCTCCACGACGGGCGCCGGAAGCCACTCTCCCGATCTCACTTCCCGTCACCCCTCAAACCCCCAACCTTTCCCCCTCTTCGTCGATCTTGACCGCGGTCAAGACGTGTAAGCTGCATGCTCTATGCGCGCAGGATCGTTTCAAAGTATGCCTCGGGCTGCCTGATCGCGTCGCCTTTTCCTAACAGGTAGTCCAAGATCAGGAGAAGCCGTCCGGCCCCGGCTTTCTGGAGACCACGCATCAGCTTTTCTTGGCGTATTCTAAGCAATCGACCGATGTCGAAGAGAACGTGGTTGAGGGCTTCGCCTGTTCGTGGCGGGTCTGGGAAGAAGTCCGCGACATGTGAAAAGTCCGTCCATGCCATTTTTTTAGGGTCTCGTTTCATGGTCGTTGCTCTAACGCTTTGGGAAGCGTTGGTCTGCTCCACGTGCGTGTCCTTCTTTATATGTTCTTTTTTTACAGACTCTATCTGCCGGTCATTTTGTCCGTTCCTGGCGGACATTTCGCTCGCGCATTCACCGCTAAAGGCTTGGTCGTGCGATTGCTCTTGGTTGGCAGGAGCGCTTGGACCATGGCACTCTCCGTAGCCTTGCGCGGCGTTGGCGCCGAGCTCACGGAGACCGGCGATGATTTGCAGGACTGTGTTGGCAGTCAGGGTTGCTCGACGAAGCAGGTTTCTGATCGTTCCCAGTGCAGACAGCCGTCCTTCATCGAGGTGCTCATCTTGAAGGAGGGATGCGCGCAGTGCCAGCGCTTCTGCCCTGAGAGAGCGAAGGCGTTCACGCTCCTCGAGGACCTTCGATGCTCTGGCTGCGAGAGCGTCGTGGTTTTGCATCAGAGGAGCCAAGTCGATCCCAAACGCATCCTTGATGATGCCCCCGTAGCGGAGAGGAAAGCGTTTGCCGTTCGCTGAACTCTTCCGCTCGATGAGTCCTGCCGCCTCAAGGCGCGCCAGGCAGCGGCGAAGTGTTCTCTCATCGATGCCGTTTGCGCGTTCTGACAGGGAGGCGTTGGAGGGGAACACAACGGTCAGTTTGCGCTGCGTTCCACCAGAGTTGGGGCTCTGGTCGCGCGGGAGAAAGCTGATGAGCGCTGTCAGCACGGTGACGTCGTTGCTCGTCAGGTTCAGGTCTTTCCGAAGAACCCGCACCGGCCTTAGAAGCTCGTAGGGGTTAGGGCAGGCAATAGCTGCCTGTTCCGCCAAGGCGGTTCGTGTTTGAGTGACATGTCTCATGGTGTTTCGGAAGAAAAAGCTTCCCCGGTCACCGCGAGCGGTGTTGAACTCGATTCGTTTTGGGGGTATCAATCAGGTGTCGAGACTGATTGAGGCCCTTCGGAAGCACCGCTTTCGGGGGGTCTTTCCTTTTCTAGCCGGTCCTCCTTTCGTTTTCTGCTCGTTGCTCTAGATGTCTTGACTGCGGTCAAGACACGGGGTCGTCACTCTGGGCCATCTTGACCGCGGTCAAGAAGCTCGCCGATCAGTTTTCGGATGGCATCTTCGACGCGCGGGGCAAGATCAGCGTCCACATCGATGGTGATGCGGTTGCCTTTGCGGCCAATCTTAACGCGCTCACCTGACTCAGCCTTGGGCGGAGTTGTCTTGGTGGCCGTGAGCAGCGTAACCGCTGCGTCAAGTCGCTCTGGACCCGGCAAGGTTCGTGGGATTTCGCGGGCAACTTCCCTGGCTCTCGAGACGTCCTTCTCGCACAGCCTGAAAAGCTTCTCCCAGACCCGCCTACCAACGCCATGTGCTGGTCCGATGGCCTGGATCAGCTCCATCGGAATGCCCGTCGCGATACGGTTCATCCGAGAGACGAGAGACTCATCGATCTGGAGTGCCCGATAGGCGATGGTCTGGGCGTTCTTGCGCGTCTCGTCTGTTTTCCCAAGTTCTCGAATGATGCCGGCGACGAACAAAGCCCTCTCGATAAACGAGGGGTCTTGGCGGGCATTGTTCTCCACGCCTTGGGCGATCAGCGCTTCCTCTTCGGTCATTTCCATGACCGTGGCCCGCACCTTCTGACCAAGCTCACGACATGCGAGAAGCCTGCGGCGCCCATAGACAATCTCAAGTGCGCCATCCTGGGTTCGGCGGACGAGAATGGGAACCTTTTGCCCATGCTCACGGATCGAGGACACAAGTTCCTCGAGGCCATCGCTCGGATCGATACGGTCCATGACTGCGGACATCCGCACGGCGCTCGGGTCGATCAGGCGCGTGGCGTGTTTGTCTTCCTCGAGCACGGATGCTTGCGCACGAGCGACTGTCGGGCTCGTACGTTTCAGATCAAGATCCACGTCCTCTTCTGCGGTCGCGGCATTGCCCATCGCGTTCTTGAGGGAATCTCCGAAGACCTTACGCGCCATGGCTACGCCCCCATGCCTTTAGGATTTCGCGTTCGACTTCGTCGGTCACGCGCGAAACGGACTCGATTGCACGCTCGTAGGTTCTGCGGTTCACGTCGCGAGGTTCGACCTCAAAGATGCTCTGCTGCGTATTGGCGGCATCACCTACCGCTGTCGACTTCAGGAACTCGGCCGGGAGGACCGCATCGCCAAGGACCGTCCGAAGCAGAGACGAGATCTGGACCTGCGGACCATCGGTATTCTCGTAGCGGGTGATCAGCACCCGTACGAAGTTCAGACCGTGTTCGGGAGCATGCGCCTCGACGACGCCCATCAGGTTGCTTGCCATACCGAGGAAGCTTGCCAGGGACATGACATCAAGCATGGACGCGTTGAGCGGGATCAGGACCCCGGTGGAAGCAAAGAGGGCAGAGATCACCGAGAAGTTCAGCTGCGGCGGGGTGTCGAAGATCACCACATCATATCGGCTCAGGACAGGCTCAAGCGCTTCACGGATCCGACTGTGGAAGGTGGTGGCGCCGTGTCTGAAGCTCAGAGCGACCTCGAACTCATACTCCATGATGTCCATGGAGGCCGGGATCAGATCCACTGTCGGGAAGTTCGTTTTGCGAATGATATCTGAGGCGGGCAGGGGCCCCTCGGATCGGATCAGATCGTAGGAGGTCGGCATGTCCGGATCGAGCTCAGGGGTAACCCCGAACAGGTTTGTCAGACTTGCCTGGCTGTCGAGGTCGATAAGCAGGACCCGATAGCCGCGAAGGCCCAGAAGCTGACCAACATGAGCAACGGTCGACGTTTTTGCGCTGCCGCCCTTCAGGTTGAAGATCGTCACGACCTGGCACGGTTCGCCGGCTCTTCTGTGAGGGTGTTCATCGGGCTTGATCCTACCCGTCTCAAGAAGGACGCGTTGGGCTTCGACCATGTCCTCGGCAGTGAAGCTGCGGCGGTTGCCACCCTCGAGGGTGCCTTCCGGAAAGCCTTCGAGATTTGACACATGATGGCGGAAGGTGTTCTGGTTGATCCGAAGCAGATCGGCGGCTTCCCGCATCGCGAAGCGACGGAGACCCTTCTGGGCATCCGGTGGGAACGTCTCCTGCGCATGTTCACGCAACCGGCTACCGAGCCGCTTGGACATGACGTCGAATCTATGAGAGGCTCGTATCCCGCTCATCACTGCCCTCAAGTCTTTATTGTTTTGTAGACCTTAACAGTTTTCGTGAGTAAATCCAGCCCAAACCGTTGAGCGGCCTAGCCGCGTTGAAGTGGTCTATTTTTGACGAGAGAAAACCGTTAAGTATCAGTGCATTGGGCAGCCTAGTTCGCAGCGCACTTCAACAGATCGTGGGTCGCGATGGCATAGCCACAACATGTATTGTGGATATCTACGGACCACAGATTTTCAGAATCGCACGACCGATTCCCGCGACTTCAGTCAAGCAGACCCAGCCTCTCGGCCCGCTCCAGCAGCATCTTCACCGAGGAGGGTTGCCAGCTTGTCCGCCCGCGAGGCGTACGCTCGCGCATCGCTTCCAATCGAGTGCAGATCGCCTGAAGTGTGATGTCGGGGTCCGCGCCCTTGATGGCGGCGACGATGGCGGGCAGGCGGTCGTCAGTCTCGCGTCGGCCGGCGCGGGCGAGCACAGTCTCGGGCAGAAAGCCGTCGCGCACATAGGCGTTCACGGCACGTAGCAAGCGGCTTTGTGTCCAGCGGCGGTCGCGGGGCAGGGGGCCGTTGACGATGCGCAGCACGTCTTCCCAGGCCATGTCGGGCCGCAGGCGGCGCACATGGGGCACCCAGTCCTGGGCCGTCTCGTTCAGCCGCTCCAAATAGCCGTCCTGCCGCGCCAGCCGCACCTTGCGCAGCGCTGCCGGATCACGGGCGCGCAGGCCCGGATTGCCGCCAACACGGCCTTTGGTTTTTGCGCTGGCCAGCCCGGCCTTGGTGCGTTCTCGGATCAGGGCGCGCTCGAACTCGGCTGCGGCGCCGAGGACCTGGAGGGTGAACTTACCCTGCGGGGAGGACGTGTCGATCGGATCGGTGAGCGACCGGAAGAAGGCGCCCTTCGCCTCCAGTCGCTCGATCACCTCCAGCAGATGCGAGAGGGACCGCGCCAGACGGTCAATGCGCACCACCACCAGCGTGTCGCCCTTGCCGATCCGCTCCAGCACCCGCGCCAGCACCGGCCGCACGCGGTTCCCGCCCGAGGCCTGCTCCTCATGGATCTCTGCGCAGCCCGCAGATTTCAGGGCCTGCGACTGGGGCAGGGGGGTCTGATCCTCGGTCGAGACGCGCGCATAGCCGATCAGTGGCATCAAAACAGGCCGTTTGCAGTTTCGCATACCACTAATAAACGACCGTTTGTAAACGGAAGCAAGGGCGCTCTGTGTGGTGCTGTTCAGTGGAATACCCTTGGTTTCCTGATCCAGAGACCGATCGGAGCGGTCTCGCAGACCGCTGCGCACGCGTGCAACATAAGGTGCTCAGAGACACTTCGAAAAACCCTTGGGTAAAGTGTAAGGATGCCCTATTTTGCACATATGAAACCGCTAACATCTGTTTTTCCTGGAAATTTTGACGATCCTCTCTCTGGCGTAGAAGACGTCGAGGAGACGTCTGAAGCCGATCTCTGGTTCCTGCCTAGTCCTGTCGAAGAGAGTCCCGACGATTTACAGCCTGGGCCACGGGCGGAAGTCAGTGAGACCGCGGTTCTTGACGACTGGCGAAGGGCCGAGGCCGGCCATGCCGCACGGCTCGCTCGTGTAGCTGGCCGCCTAGGCGCGCTGGACGATCGCCTGAAGCGCGGCCCGGAGGGCTGGCGACATAGACTAGCCCTGATTGAGGCGGCTGATCTTAGTTGGTTTGCGGGTGACCGCATCGGCCCGGATCGGCTGGCGCTCTGGACCTCACTGCGCCTGTCCAGTGTTCAGGACGACATTGCGGCGCTGGTGCGTGTCGGATGGGCGGTTCGGCGGCTGACGGCTGGGCCAGGGCCCGAGGTGGACCTGTCCGCCTTCCTTGACCGCCGCGATCCCCAGAACCTAGATGATGAAGCCGAGCCTTTCGCGGATCGCGCGGGCGGTTGGCTCGATCTCATGGAGCAAGCCGCAGACCTGCACCCGATCACTCGCGGCTGCTTAGGCTTTCACCTCTGGAGCCTCGCCGGCCTCGGGCAGCAAGGCGACAGGATGGAAGCGGCGGTCACAGCCGCACGGATCGCGGCGAGTGAAGGGCGAGGGGTCGTCTTTGCGCCTCTGGCTATGGGCGGGGCAAGGGGGTTACGAGCTGGTGGTCCGCCAGCGGACCGTCTAGGCCAGTGGCTCGACGGTATGGTGGCGGCATGCCTGAGCGCGATGCGGCACTTGGATGATATTGAGGCGTGGGTCTTACGGGCAGAAGCCGAAATGACATCGCTCTCGGGCAAGACACCCCCGCTCTTGCGCGCTGTGCTGACCGACTGGCCCCTCGTCTCGGCCCCGATGGCCGAGGCCATGACCAACGCCAGTCGCGCCGCTATCCAACGGAACCTTACCTGGATGCAAGCGCGGGGTCTTGTCCGCGAGGTCACCGGGCAGGGGCGGTATCGGATGTGGCGTGCAAATGCTAAGCATCTGATCGGCTTTTGAGAACTCAAGCAGTAGAAGCAAAACTAGTCCTTTTGCCGAATCTATTGCAGGCAATCAGTCCACGAAAACCGAGTTATTGCCTAAGTGGCTCCGACGAACTTTCTATGGGAAAATCTCGATAGGCGTACCATCTCGAACCATCGCGTAGATCTCTTCGATCTGCCGATTGCTGACGGCAATACAGCCCGCAGTCCAGTCTTGGACATTGAGAGGCTCTATTCCTCGCCGAGGGCCGCCGTGGATGAAGATATCTCCTCCGGGAGAGCGACCCTGTTCGGCTGCAAAGGCAGCGTCTGCATCGTTTGGATAGGAAATACCTATCGACAAATGATAGAGACTATCCGGGTTACGCTGGTCGATGACGTAGCTTCCTTCGGGTGTCTTTCCGTCGCCCTCGAACTGCTTGTGCCCTATCGGTGCAAAGCCAAGTCCGATTGGGTATGTTTTCAACGGACCCGTTTCGCCATCGAGGAAAAGCAGCCGTTGGGATTTGTACATCCGCAACCGCGTCACCGGTGGTCCGTCGTAAGTCCGAAACTTTCCTGCGCAAGCGGACAGAAGAACTGCGACAGTGCCCAGCAAGAAAACGCGTCGTGTCCCCTTAGATACCATGTATGCTAGTGTCCAGTTCGCAGTGATCGCATTCGAGTGTTCGAGGCCGCCCTGTTCGATAAGACCAGAGCGCCGCCTGACACCCAATTCTATCAGAAATACTCTATGTTCGACGTCACTAAGACACAACTGGCAACACGATAGACCACGAAGTCCTTCGTGCTTTGTCCAGCAGATGGGCTCTGTCCGAGGAAAATTATCTGCGAACTTAGCGTAACGACCATATGAGAGGTTGCGGTCAGGGACCAGGTGACCAATCCGAGGTCCGCGTAGCAAGTATCGCGATCAGATGGCGTCCGAAGCGGACTAAGCAGGCGCGGGGTGCTTGTTTTCTTGTCTGGCTGAACAAATATCCCTTGTATCTCTAGTAGCTGGAGGTTGCATCGTGCCAAAACAGTACGCAGCCTTACATCAGGAGTCTCCATGCTTCGACCAGTCACGTCCGTTGTCCTGATTTCCGGCTTCCTCATGGGCAGCCAAGTTGGTGCCCAAGAGCTATCCGAAGGCAGGGTAAAAGAACTGGTTGCTGAGGCTCTCAGAGAAAACCCAGAGCTTGTCTTGGAGGCCTTGCAGGCGTTGGAGCAGCGCCAGGCCGAAGCTGAAGCCAAAGCAGCCCTAAGCGCGCTATCAGCAGAACGCAAGATCTTGGAGCAAGACTCAAACGCGCCGGTTCTAGGGAACCCCAATGGCGACGTCACTGTGGTCGAGTTTTTCGACTATAACTGCCCCTATTGCAAGCAAGCGGCCCCCGAGATTGATGGCCTTTTGGAAGCGGACAAAAACGTTCGTCTTGTGCTTCGTGAGTGGCCAATTCTTAGCGAAGGGTCAGCTTTTGCCGCCCGAGCTGCCTTGGCATCAAGAGCGCAGGGAAATTATGCCGAGTTTCATGAGGCGCTCATGACCATGCGGGGCAAGCTTGAAGCCGAAACAGTCCTTCGCATTGCTGAAGAAACTGGATTGGATGTCGAAAAGTTGCAGAGCGACATGAAGTCCCCGGAGGTCGAGGAACACATTGCTACATCGATGAGGCTTGCCGAGGCCCTTGGCTTCAACGGAACACCGGCCTTTGTCATTGGCGATCAGCTCATTCCCGGTTTTGTTCAGCAGAACCAATTGTTGGAAGCAGTGACGGCTGCTCGGTCGGCGGACTGAATGGACGGCGACGACGCAAGGCCGTTCCGATCTTGATCGTGATACTGTGAACGGCGAATATGAATGACTGCTATTCATTCAGATGCCTGCTGCCCATGGAATCACAGCACAAGAACTGGTGTTCCAGCCGGGACCTGTTCGTAGAGCTGAATGACGTGATCATTGAGCATTCTAATGCAGCCGTTGGACACTGACTTTCCGATTGAAGATGGCTCAGTGGTGCCGTGGATCCGATAGTAGGTGTCCACGCCATTTTGATACAGGTAAAGCGCTCGCGCGCCGAGGGGATTATCTGGCCCGCCAGGAACGCCATCTGCAAACTTCGCGTAGCGGTCCGGGTCTCGGCGGATCATGTCATTTGTCGGACGCCAGGACGGCCACTTCGCTTTACGTTCAATGATCGCGGTTCCCTTGAATTCCAAGCCGGCTCGCCCGACCCCGACACCATAGCGGATCGCTCTTTCAGTCTCGAAAATATGGTAGAGGTAAAACTGGTGAGGAATGACCAGGATCATTCCGGCCGTGTACTGCTCGCGTACTCGGACTTCCTTTGGCTGGAACTTCTCAGGTAGAACAAACGCATCCTCAGTATGCGCGCGCAAGACGCTTGGTGTTGTCAAAATAGCTGCTGTGGCGCAGCCGATGGCAGATCGTCTGGTGAACATATGGCCTCCGGGAACCGACTGGGAAAGGTGCTGTATCCGTCAGGACCAGCTTCGCGGCGGAGGTAGTCTTGGTGAATAGGCTAGGCTGGGCCTTCTTTGTGGCACCAGCGCAAAGGCTAAGCCATTGCTTTCCGAGATAATTGAGCACTGCACCGCGGCCACTTCGGTGGTCCAGTGGCAAACACTATGGCTGCTAGTCTCTGCGCATCCAGCACCAGGACATCCATTCTCAAAGGCGCCATAACTCTGAACCACATCCCCTGAACTGTATTCGAACGCAGCGCTAGGAAAACCAGCGCACACGGAGCATAGCCAGACGATGAGCAACAGCATTCGCATGAAACGATTATATGCCCCCGATGCTGAAACCTCGGTGAGTCAAAATGACGTGACCGGACACCTCTTGCTGCAGTGACACTAAAGAACACACAGGCAGTCTTGCTGATCCGATACGATCACGGTTCATGTCAGGCGGCCGGATAGCTTGAATAAACTTCCAGGCTTCCATCTCGGCGAACCAGAAGGACGTCATAGGCGTCTCGATTGTCTTCTGATCCCATTCCCGGCGAGCCGTAAGGCATGCCGGGCACGGCGAGGCCAACTGCGTCAGGACGCTCGTCAAGAAGCCTGCGGATATCCGCAGCGGGGACATGGCCTTCTAGCGCATAGCCGTCAACTGTGCCCGTGTGACAGGAAAACACCTTTGCTGGTATGCCCTGATCCATCTTGAAGCGGATTAACAAGGTTCCCATCGACACCTCATCCGTAACCGTGAACCGCTGTTCGCGCAGGTAGTCCACCCATGCATCGCAACATTCGCAGCCACGCCCCTTTACGACATGGATCGGCGGTTCTTCCTCTGCCCTTGCGGCAGGTGCTATGGCCAAGGCTGTCGCTGCCAGGAGGAACTCACGGCGGCCGATGCGATATTCCTTCATCCACGTTCCCCGTCATTCGCTGGCATGAAGCCGGTTTCGCTGCGCCAGGCGGCGAGTGCATCGAGGTCTTCTGCCGATGCAATCTCCCGTTCCGGCAGGGCATCCTGGTCTTTCGGGTCGACCGGTCGGCCGTCGACACGAACTTCGTAGTGAAGGTTGGGGCCGCTCACGAGCCCGGTCGCGCCGACTGCGCCGATCTCGTCTCCAGCCTTGACCCGTGTCCCCACGCGAACGTCTTCGGAAATTTCAGAGAGATGCGCATATCGCGTCACGACCCCGCCGCCGTGATCGATGTCGATCGTGGTGCCGTAGCCGCGGATCGTTCCCGCAAAGATAACCCGCCCGGCACCAGTTGCCGAGACTTCGGTCCCCACAGGTGCCGCATAATCTATCCCGGTATGCATGCGCACGCCGCCCAATACCGGATGGTTTCGGCGGCCGAAAACGGATGACAGCCGTGCGCCAAGTATGGGTGCTGCTGAACGCTGCACGGCTTCACCGTCTTCGAAGACTATGACTGGACCAGCGGCTTCGGTGGCAACGAGTTCGAGCACGCGATCCGCAAGTTCAAGTCTGGCGTAACTCAGGCGCGGCTCTCCCGCGATGCTGCCATCGGGAAGCTGATCTTCCTGCCAGACCAGCGCGAAGGTTTCTCCGCCTTTGAGGTCGCGCCTGAAATCGACCTGACCCGCAAGCAGTGCGGTCAGGTCAACCGCAAACCGTTCGGGTGCATTTCGTGCCATCAGGGCGTCATAGAGAGTTCCGTCGAGGGTCAAGGTCTCCCGCCGATCTGTTTCACGAACCGGCGGGTCAAGACGTTGTGCCGCGATCGGTCCGTCGAACGAGAGAGCGATCTCCACACCATCTTCCACGAAGAGCGACAGGCGTGTCAGCGCTGCCGGATCCCCGGACGCCGCAGTCCATTCAATTCGGTGGCCAGGTCGCAGGTCCGTCAGGTCGTACACACCTGAGAGCGCGAGGGCGGCTTCTGCCCGGACCGCCCCGGGGATTCCTGCGTGACCAAGGACGCTGTCCAGGGTGTCACCGCGGGCGATTGTGGCTTCGAATGCCATAGGCAAATGCGCCGTCGGAGGATCGGCCACTGCCTGGAGCGGGGCGAAAGCCGCGATAGCAAGGATCAGAAATGCGGAGCGGATCATCTGGCAGAATGCCCTTTCAACTGAGGGTTCGGCGGATTTTTGGAACGGCGAAGCGCCGGTCTTCATGGAAGTCTATGATGCTTGCGAAGCGCCCATCGGGGTGGAACAGAAATACACCGGCGGTGTGGTCCATCGTGTAGTCGCCGCCCTCCTTATCGACGCGGCGATAGGTTGCGCGAAAATCTGCGGCCGCTTGAGCGACCTCGTCAGCAGGACCCGTCAGCCCCATGATGCGTGGATCGAAGTTGCTGACGTAGCCGGCTAGGACATCGGGCGTGTCGCGCTCCGGATCGACCGAAATCAACGCCACGATCAGGCGATCCGCGTCGGCACCCAGTTCCTCGAGCCAGAGCGATATGTCGCTCAATGTGGTCGGGCAGACGTCCGGGCACCAAGTGAAACCGAAGAATACCATAACCGGGCGACCGGCCCAGTCAGTGGGTCGGACCAAGCGACCCTTGTGGTCGGTCAATGTCCAGGTCATCCGACCGATTGGCACAGGCAGGACCTCGCTGCGGGCCGGTCGGTTGCGCGTGCGATAGGCTCCGACGCCCAGCATGAAGGCGACGGCTCCGACTGCCCCTCCAGCACCGAGGATTATTGCCCTGCGTCGGCGCAATCCGGCCCCTCCGCGCGCAACGAGAGGACATCGACATTCACGGTCACCTCACCAGCCTTTTCGAAGGAAAGGGTAACCGGAAAGCTGTCGCCCTCCTTGAGGGCTGTCGTCAGGCCCATCAGCATGCCGTGGTAACCCCCTGGCGCGAGCAGCACACTTTGACCGGCCGGCACCGGAATTGACATCGCATGCGGCATCGATGCGATGCCATCCTGCACCACAGTCTCGTGCAACATCGGCATGTCGGCGGCTGGCGTCGCGATACCAACAAGCGCATCGTCGGACGTCCCGGTGTTCTTGATCTCCACATAGAACACGCCGGGTCGTCCCGCGCCGATCGTCACCTTGGACCAGGCGTGTTCAACGGTAAGATCGCCGATTGTCACGGTCTCACAGGCCATCGCGGCAGGCGCAGAGAGGACGAGTGATGTGGCAAGAAGGAAGTGTTTCATAGGTCAAAGTCTCGATTGAAGGTCGGAAAGGATTTCGGGCGCAGATGTGCCGTAGGTGAATTGACGCAGCCACGCGCCATCGGGGCCGATGAGATAAAGGCCGGGACTGTGCGCCATCGTGTACCCGTCCGGCGATGAGGCGTCGGCTTCCCGCGAGTAGAAAATCTTGAAGCTTGCGGCCGCGGATTCAGTTTGCTCTTCGCTTCCTGCCAAACCAAGGATCGCTGGATGAAAGGCCGTTGTGTAGTCGGCCAGCCCCAGACGCCTGTCCCGTTCGGGATCGATCGAAATGAAAATCGGCTGCACCGATTCTGCGTCAGATCCAAGATCATCCATGACCTGCGCGACTTCGGAGAGCGTCGTCGGACAGACATCCGGGCAGCTTGTAAAGCCGAAGAACACCAACAGGAATTTTCCGCGGAATTCGGCAGTCGAGCGGATGCGGCCTTCGCTGTCCGCAAGCGTGAAGGCAGGCGCGAAGGCTGCAGCTGCTGTTGCGGTGTCGTCCGTGGCAGGCCACCACCGCACCGCTGAGAACGTGGCAACAGCCGCAGTGGCGGTGATCCAAAGGATGATCTGAAGAGGACGAAGACGCATGAACAGTCCGGACTGAGAGAACAGCCTGCCGTCTAGAACCTCGAGCAACTAGAGGTTCAACCGACAAGAAGGTGAGAGTTTCAGGACCGGCAAGGTTTCGCCGATCAGGCTGCCCCAAGATACCTTGCGAGGGCGATTCCGAGGAAGGTGCCGAACAGCCCGAAGGCGATGGCAAAGCCTGCGCCATACTGCAAGCGGTCGAGGGTCTTTCCGCCCCGCCGCCGCGCAACGAGGTAACCCCAAATGAACCCGATGGTTGCAAAGAGCGCCCCGATCATTTCGATACACTTTTCAGGTTTGCCCGGTGCCGGCGGGCCCAGTAGCCACTGATGGCCCATGAAGTGAGCATAATAATGAGAAGCGCCCAGTCTCCGAAGCGGGCGTAGATGGTTGCGGGCAATGGGCGGGGCAAGCGGATGTCGATCACGCCTGACCTATCGATTTCGAGCATTGCCAAGGTTGCCCCGTAAGAATCAACCACCGCAGAAATTCCCGTGTTGGCGGCCCGCACCAGAGGCAGGCCTTCTTCGATGGCCCGCATCCGGGCCGATGCCAAATGCTGCCATGGCCCGATCGAGGCACCGAACCAGGCGTCGTTTGTCGCGTTGAAGATCCAGTCCGGTCTTATCGCATCATCGACGACATGTCCGGGAAAAATGATCTCATAGCAGATTGCGATCCCCGCATAGGGGTGTGGGCCGAACGCCAGTGTCCGTGGCCCTGGCCCTGGCGTGAAGTCTCCGAGCGATTGAACCAGACGCTGAAGGGGCAAAAGGTTCCGCCACGGAATGTACTCACCGAACGGAACGAGATGATGCTTGGCATAGCGCGTCAGAATGGTGCCGTCACGAGAGATAGCAAGCACGGCATTCCGGTAGACTGTCTCGGCCCCGGTTTCCTCCCTTTCCGGGCTGCCGGTCAGCAAGACGCCGGTCTTGGGCAAGAGCCAGCCCAACATCGCCTTGGCGCCGGCATCCTCTGCCAGAAACCCTGGCCAAGCGGTTTCCGGCCACAGCAGAATGTCGAAGTCGCCCGGCCGGGCAGAAAGTGCAAGAAGCTTCAGGATGTTCGCGTCTCGAGCGGCATCATCCCACTTAGCACTTTGTGCGATGTTCGGTTGAACGACGCGGATTTGCGCGCCGCGCTCTGACGGCACATCGGCGAGCAGCAAGCGCATCGCACCAAATCCGGTGACCGACAAGGCGATTGCGCCTGCTGTGGCGAGGTGGCGGACACGTTTCCCGTTGTCGTCCGAGACAACGGCCAGTCCGGCCAGCGCAGCGCAGAGCACGAGAAGAAATCCCAGGCCGTAGCTTCCGAAGACAGCGGAAGCCTGCGCGGCAACCGGCCAGTCAGACAATGTGTAAGCAGCCAGGTTCCAGGGAAACCCGGTGAGAACATGGCCACGCAGCCACTCCGTGGCGGTCCAGCTTGTCGCCATTGAGAGCGCCAACGACAACCCGGCGCGTTCCATCCGTGCCGCCAGAGCGCAGGCCAGGGCAGGAAAGACCGACAAAAGCGCCGAAAGACCAAGAACCGCCGGCAGAGCCAGCCAACCGAACCGGTCCGCCTCGACCTGAAAACTTTCGGTGATCCAGAAGAGCCCGGGCACGAATTGACCAAGGCCGAAGAAGTATCCCAGCCCGAAGGCGAAGAAACCTGATGCGCTACGCACCAAAACTGTCAGGATAGCGAAGGCGATCAATGCAAGTGGCAGGATCGAGTATGGCTGCAGAGCCATGACAAAAAGGGTGCCTGCCGCGATGGCTGCCCCCAAACTCGCCCAGCTTTGGACAGGCTTCCTGCTCGAAAATTGGCGTGCGTCTGGAAAGAACAATCGTGCCACAACCCCTAAATCAGGGGTGACGGCTAACTGCTCTAGTAGCTTGAGGTGCAATGCATCTATTCGCAGATCACAGCATTGTCAGATTGGTGGGAACGTGATCGATCCTCGACGTGGGCTTGAAACTGTGGAAGGATTGTCAGGTTTGAACAGGACTACCAAGAGGTGATCGGATATATTCGTCGCCTGCAAACCGCCAGATAGCCTATCGTACGGTTGCGGGGAGAAAGGATGGTCGCGCTCCTCGCCGCGAGCACCGACTGCTAACGGCTGTTTGATTTGTCTCGTCTACGAGCGAACGATACTTCCACTCGCGAAAAGCGTGTGAAGGAGTGTTCCATGACCAGCGATTTGGTGAAGCGGCGGGCGTTGCTGGGTGGTGCAATCGGGGTGGCCAGTCTTGCAGCCCTGCCGGCCCGGTCACAGGAAGGCAGCACGGAGTTTCAAGCTCCCGCGTCAAGCAGCGTGCGGAACAACGTGTCCAGCTTCCGGATGCCGCAGTGGCAGGACTATTTTGAGAATACTCGGGGTGGTGCAATTCTGGCGGATACCAAGTCACGCGCACTCCATTATTGGTCAGAGGATCAGTCGATTTACCTGCTATATCCCTCATCCGTCCCTCTGTCCGAGGAACTGACCCGGCTCGGGCGGACCGAGATTGTCCGCAAGGCCGTGAACCCGCCGTGGCGCCCAACGGCTTCGATGCTCGAGCGCAACCCGGACTGGCCGAAGATGGTGGAGGGTGGAGCCAAGGACAACCCACTGGGTGTCCGCGGATTGTATCTGTCCTGGCCAGCCTACTTGATCCACGGTACTCACGACACCCGAAAGATAGGACGCAGATCATCGAATGGCTGCATCGGTCTGTACAACGAGCATGTCATCGAACTCTACGACATTGCGCAAGTCGGCACTCAGGTGCTGCTGATCTGATTACGCTGCACGGCCATACCCTTGCACTTCAAGCGAGATTCCGTGACCGGCTTTACCTTGCGTAACTGGATGGAATTTGCTGGAGTCAGCCTAACAGAACGGTAGACAGCAGGTTTATGTTCAGCACGATGATGACAGCCGCGATCAGCCAGCACAGGCCGGTCAGCCAGCGCGGGGCCACGAGTTCACCCATCTTGGCGCGGCTGGCGGTGAACATGACCAAAGGCACAATGGCAAAGGGCAGTTGGAACGACAAAACGACCTGGCTCAGGATCAAAAGCTGACCCACGCCTTCGCTGCCGTAGAGCAGGATCACGAAGATGGCGGGCAGGATTGCAAGGCAGCGGGTGATCAGCCGCCGCGCCCAAGGTGCGATGCGCAGGTTGATGAACCCCTCCATCACGATTTGCCCGGCCATGGTGGCTGTGACGGTGGAGTTGAGCCCCGCGCACAACAGCGCCACCCCAAATAGGATCGGCGCGAGCGATGATCCCAGCAGCGGCTCCAGCAAAAGATGCGCCTTGTCGATCTCGGCCACATCGTTTTCGCCGACGGTGTAGAACGCGGCGGCGGCGAGGATCAGGATCGAGGCGTTGATCGTCAGCGCGAACATCAGGGCGATGGTGCTGTCCCAGGTGGCCAGCCGCAGGGCCTCGCGTTTAGCGGGCAGGTCAAGCGCAAAGGCCCTAGTCTGAACGATGCCCGAATGTAGGTAAAGATTATGCGGCATGACCGTCGCCCCGATGATGCCAAGTGCCAGGTAGAGCATGGTCGGGTTGCCCACAATCTCGCGGCTAGGGGCGAACCCGGCGATGACTTCGCCCCAGACAGGGTTGGCCTGCGCAATCAGCACGACAAAGCAGGCGGCAATTAGAGCCATCAGCGAAATGATCAGCGCCTCGATCCAGCGGAAGCCTTTGTTTTGCAACCACAGGATCAGGAAGACGTCGGCGGCGGTGATGAAGATGCCAATCTCCAGCGGAATCCCGAACAAAAGGTTCAGGCCGATGGCGGTGCCGATCACCTCTGCCAGGTCCGTGGCGATGATCGCCCCCTCCGCCAGCACCCACAGTGGGACCGACATCCACTTGGGGAAGGCATCGCGGCAGGCCTGCGCCAGATCGCGCCCCGAGGCGACAGCGAGCCGCGCGCATAGTGACTGGAGCAGGATCGCCATGATGTTCGACAGCAGGGCCACGAATAAAAGCGTGTAGCCAAAGGCCGCCCCGCCCGCGAGCGAGGTCGCCCAGTTTCCGGGGTCCATGTAGCCCACCGCCACCAGATAGCCTGGTCCGATGAAAGCAAGGAAGCGCCTAAACCTGCTGGTGCCGCCGTTGCCGACCGCGATGCTGCGGAAGACTTCCGAAAGGGATGGTGTCTCGCTCTCTCGACGCCAAGCGTTCGCGGACATGGATTTTGCTTTCTACACTCTTATGGTCGTACCAAAGTCTTGGCACACAAAGTTAGGTAAGGCTAACAATCTTCTCTGCGCCTTTACTTGTCAATCCATTCCATGCGAGACTGCCATGATGACAGAGCTCGATCCTGCACCCCACTTTATGTCGGATGACCGGCCCGCGGATCTACGCGCCGGAGCGTTTCAGGGCGTGCGCGAAGCCCGGCGCAATGAGCTGGCCGAAGATTACGTCGAACTGATCGCGGAGTTGATCCACGATCAAGGCGAAGCGCGGCCCGTGGACATCGCCGCGCGGCTTGGCGTGAAGGTGCCGACAGTGAGCAAGACGCTCGACCGTCTGGCGCGGGAGGGACTGATCACCCGCGCGAAGTATCGGTCGGTCTTTCTGACGGAAGACGGGCGTGCGCTGGCACAGGAATGCCGGCGTCGGCACGAAATCGTGCTGCGTTTTCTCATCAGTCTGGGTCTCGATCCCGAGACGGCGGAGCGCGATGCCGAGGGCATCGAGCATCACGTGAGCGCGCGGACGCTGGCCCTGTTTTCGGCCTTCGCCAACCGGTCCTGAACGCCGTCAGTTGTTCTCCACCGCAAAGCGGACATCCGCGATCAGGCTTTCGGCGCTGAAGTTTTCCAGCCGCTTCCCGTTCAGAAAGAAGGTCGGGGTCTGACGGATGGCCAGTGCTTCGACATCGGCCGCGTCCTGGTTCAGAATGCCGGTGATCCCCGGGAAGAACTGGTCGGTTTCCGCCTTATCCAGATTGAGACCTGCGGCACCGGCGATTTCCCAGGCGACATCCATCTCTGGTGAGCCATGAACGGCCCAGCCGGGCTGCTGCTCCAGAAGCGCGTCCAGCACCGGTTCGAACTTGTCCTGCATCCGCGCAGCTTCAAGGATGCGCACGGCCTCGTCCGAGCCTTCATGGAAGACGGTGTAGCGCAACACAACGCGGACCTGAGTCGGAAACTGCCGCCGGATTTCCTGCACCACGGGGTGGTAAGCGCGGCAGGCCTCGCAAGAGGGATCGAAGAACTCGACCAATGTGACCGGCGCATCGGCGGGACCGAAGCTGGGGGAATACTCTCGGACCAAAAGCGCCGGATCTACGGCAGGCGTGGCGGCAGCCACTGCCTCCGCCTCGGCCGAACGGCGACGGTTCAGGATGATGGCGCCGCCTGCAAAGGCGGCGAGCCCGAGTGCGGATGCTCCGATCAGGAGATTGCGACGATTCATGGGCGTTGTCCTTTCGGCAATAGGAGACAGGCAAGGACCGCCACAAAGGCGACCATGGAAAGATACGGGATCGGCACGCCAAGGATGACCTGCGCCTCGCCGGTGCAGGATGGGCCGTTCTCGGTGCAGGGCACGATGGGCGCGGGCAGGATCCCTGCGTAAAGCCCCGAATGCCAGGCCGCAAGCGCCAGCCCGGCCAAGACCAGCGGCAAGGCGTAGGTGCGTGCCATGCCGTCCCCGCGCCAGAGCGAAAGGCCGAGGATCGGCACCAGCGGGAACATGGCGATGCGCTGATACCAGCACAGCGTGCAAGGCATCTGGCCCAGCACCTCGCCGATGAAAAGCGCACCAAGCGTGGCCGCCAGCGCAATAAGGAAGGCGGCGGTCAAGGGCAAGTCGTCGCGCGAAAGGCTCTGCGGGTCAGTGTTGGTCAAGAACAGGCTCCTTGCGGCGACAAAGGGGAAATGAGGCGGCAAGGATCAGGACCGCGCCTAAGGTGATCGCAATATCGGCGACGTTGAATGTGGGCCAGTGCCAGTCGCGCCAATAGAAATCAAGGAAGTCAGTGACGGCCCCTTGCCGCACCCTGTCGATGATGTTGCCAAGCGCCCCGCCCACGACCAGCGCAAAACCCGCGCGTTCCAGCGGGTGCCGCGCCCTGAATGCCATGACCGCGAAGGCAACAGTCAGCACGCCCGTCAGCGCCGCCATCAAAAGAGGCTTGCCCGCCATGAGCCCGCCCATCATTCCGAAACTCGCGCCCTCGTTGAAGCCAAGGGTGAGGTTGAAGCCCGGAAGAACCGGAACCGCAGTCCCCTGCGTCAGCAGCGACAGCGCTGTTGCCTTGGTCACCTGGTCTGCCACCACTGCGGCAGCGATCACCGAAATCAGCTTCGCCTTGGTCATTGTTCAGCCTTGCGGTTGATGCCGATCCAGCGGGGAACCGATGCCGCATAACGGTCATAATCCGGCCCAATGGCCAAGCGCAGGGCGGCCTCTTCCGACCGGACTTGCGTGGTGGCCGACCACAGAAACAGGATTGGCGCGAGGACTGTTGGGACTGCCGGAACCGCAATGGCAACACCTGCCAGCAGCGCCGCCTGACCAACAAAGGTCGGGTTGCGGCTGAAGCGATAGAGGCCGCCCGAGACCAGATCGCCGGTTTCGCCGTCCACCACGCCAACGCGCCAGGATGATCCCATCGACATCTGCGCGGCAAAAGCCACCATCGCGCCAAGCCCTGCGACAAACACTCCGATCAGGCCGAGGAATATGGCGCGCCCCTCAGTCCAAAGCGGATCGACCTTGTGTAGTGCGGGGACGGCAAGCCAGAGAAGCGGTCCGAAAAAGGCAAGCGCAAAGGCCGCCCGAAACCCCATCGCGGCCACCCGGTCGCGCCCCTTGGCGCGCGAAAACAGCCAGACGGATCGCCCCGCCGCTTGCGCCGCCAAGGCACTGCCCCAGAAGAACAGAGCCAAATAACCGAACAGAAGGGCCAGCGCGGCCCAGCCAAAACCCGAGATCATGGTGTCAGCTCTCACGCTCGGGATTGAACCGCAGGAGGCGCAGGGCGTTCAGGGTTACCAGCACCGTTGCCCCGGTATCGGCCAGGATCGCGATCCACAGGCCGGTCAGACCGAAAACCGAGGTCACCAGAAACACGGCTTTCAGCCCCAACGCGATGGTCACGTTCTGGCGGATGTTGGCCATTGCGGCTCGCGACAGACGGATTGTCGCCGGGATGTCGGTGACCCGGTCGCGCAGGATTGCCGCATCGGCGGTTTCCAGCGCCACATCTGTGCCCGAGCCCATCGCCACGCCAACGCTTGCCTGCTTCAGCGCCGGCGCGTCGTTGATGCCGTCGCCGATCATCATCACGCCGCCCTTGGAGCCGATCTCGCGGATATAGGCAAGCTTGTCTTCGGGCATCATGTCAGCCTCGAACTTCAGCCCGAGACTTCCGGCAATGGCGGAGGCCGTTCGCGGGTTGTCCCCGGTCAGGATCACCGAGGTCACCCCCATGGCCGTGAGCTGGCCCACAGCGTCCTTGGCGTCCGCCCGTGGCTCGTCTCGCATGGCAAGCAACCCAAGTGGGGTCTTTTCGCGGAACACCGCAACAGCGGTCTTGCCATCCTCCTCAAAGATCGTGGCCTGTCGCAAGCCAAGGCCTTCAAGCCCACCATGTTCCATCGCGTAACGCGGAGAGGCAACCCATGCGGGCTCACCATCCACTGTCGCGACAACACCCTTTCCCATCAGCGCCTTGGCATCCTGCGATGGCAGCGCAGTCACGCCTGCGTCCTTGGCCTTGTTCAGGATGGCGATGGCCAGCGGGTGGCTCGACCCTGTCTCGACTCCGGCCGCAACGGCCAGAAGCTCGGCTTCGGTGGTGGCCCGAAACGGCACCACATCCGTCACCTGCGGGCGGCCATGCGTCAGCGTCCCGGTCTTGTCGAAGGTCACGACATCGACCTTGGCCGCCGCTTCGATCACGGCGCCGCCCTTCATCAAGAGTCCGCGCCGCGCCCCGGTGGACATGGCCGAGGCGATGGAGGCGGGAACCGAGATGACCAGTGCGCAGGGGCAGCCGATCAGCAGAAGCGCAAGGCCCCGATAGACCCAGGTATCCCACGGCTGACCGAAGGCCAGGGGCGGCACCAGCACGACAAGGGCCGCGACGGCAACGATGGCAGGCATGTACCAGCGGCTGAAGCGGTCGATGAAGCGTTCCGTCGGCGCGCGCGCCTCCTCGGCCTCTTCGACCAGGCGGATGATCCGGGCGATGGTGTTGTCCTCCGGCCCCTTGGTGACCTTCACGCGCAGGGCGGCCTCGGTGTTGATCGCCCCGGCAAAGACCGCATCGCCCGGCCCGCGCGTCTTGGGCACGCTTTCACCCGTGACCGGGCTTTCGTCCACACCCGAGGTCCCGTCGGTAATTTCGCCATCGGCCGGAATGCGGTCGCCGGGGCGGACAAGGACGGTCTGACCAACGGACAGGCTTGCTGCTGGCACCTCGCGCGTGGTGTCACCTGTGACCAGTTGTGCCGTCTTGGGCACTAGATTGGCCAGCGCCCGGATGCCGTCCCGTGCCTTGCCTGCGGCCACGCCTTCCAGCACTTCGCCCACCGCGAACAGGAACACCACCAGCGCCGCCTCTTCGGCTGCGTCAATGAACAGTGCGCCGACGGCTGCAATCGTCATCAGGCTTTCGATGGTGAAGGGCTGACCCATCCGCAATGCCGCAAAGGCGCGCTGCGCTACCGGTGCCACCCCGATCAGACAAGCGGCGACGAAGGCCCAATTGCCGATCTCGGGTGCCAGATACTCAATGATCCAGGCAGCCCCCAGCAGAAGGGCAGTGAAGACCACCAGCCTACCCTTGGCAGTCTGAAACCACCGCTTGCCGCGATCCGCAGGGTCGTCATGGATATGGCCGGGGCTGCCGTGGCTGGACTCGTCCTGCTTAGTGCCGGATGATTTCGGGCCGTGATCGTGACCGGCGTGATCGTGGCCCTCATGATCGCGGTTGGCGTGATCGAGATCCGGATGCGCGTCGGTCATATCGGCCACAGCCTGTGCGCCGGGCAGCACGAATTCTTTCTTCGCCGATGCTGTGCGTGGCGCAATCTCGTAGCCAAGTGCGCGGACAGTCTTCTCGATCCTGTCCTTCGCGGTCTGCCCTTCATCCAGCGTCAGTCTCAGGCGCTCCGACATGATCCCGACCTCGACGCCGCTTACTCCCGGCAGACGCGCGACCGCATCCTTGATTTTGGTCGCGCAGGACCCGCAGTCCATGCCAGTCACTGTCCAGTCGCAGGACGTTTCGCGTGCAGCTTCCGACATCGTCATTCCTCCTGCCGCAGAGCGGGCAGTTGATTTCATCGAATCAGCAACCTAATGTCTCTAGCAACTATAGCTTCAAGGGGAATCTGATGCTGACCATCGGAAAATTGGGCGACGCGGCCGGGGTGAAGGTTCCAACGATCCGCTACTACGAACAGATTGGCCTGCTTCCCGAAGCCGAACGCAGCTCGGGAAACCAGCGGCTCTATGGTCGCAAGGCGATGGAACGGCTCGCCTTCATCCGTCATGCCCGCGATCTGGGATTCACGCTGGAAGCGATCAGAGATCTTCTGAGCTTGTCAGACAGGCCGGACCAGTCCTGCGCCGCCGCAGATGCCATCGCAAGGTCCCAACTGGTCGAAGTCGAAAGCCGCCTTGCGCGCCTGACGGCGCTGAAAGCCGAACTCGAACGCATGGTCATGCAATGCGCTGGCGGGAAGATCGCGGACTGTCGGGTCATCGAAGTGCTGGGCGACCATTCCCTTTGTGCGACCGATCATCGACACCCGGAGGCAGAGGCGACGGAATGACTGCACCCGCAACGCTCACCATCTACGCCGGCGCCGCTCTTGCCGAAATCGCCGGTTGCTTCGCGGTGTGGGCCTGGATGCGACAAGGGGCGAGCGCGCTCTGGCTGGTTCCCGGCATCCTCAGCCTTGCGGTCTTTGCCTGGCTCCTTACCCTCGCGCCATCGGATTTCGCGGGGCGCGCCTATGCCGCTTACGGTGGCGTCTACATCGCTGCATCGCTCGTCTGGCTCTGGGCCGTAGAGAAACAGCGCCCTGACACCTGGGACCTGAGCGGAGCGGTACTCTGTCTTCTCGGTGCAGCGCTCATCTTGGTCGCTCCCAGAGGGGCCTGATGTTTGTGCTCAGAATGCGCGGCCGGTCAAACAGTACGAACCGATGGCCGATATCTCGCTCAGGTTGCTCCCGATGGGCAGAGCGAAGCATTGCCCGATCTAACGACGCTAAAGCGCGCACCATTCCCTTTACCGCGGAATTTCCCCTGCCAGTACCGCCCGCCCATGTACCGCGAGGATTGCAGCGAACCTAGGACATCCGAACTGATAAACGATGGCGCGGACGCGGGCTTCGTAGGCAGGCTGACCGATCAGCCTACAGAGATCCGACGCATGAAACTGCCGATTGGAGCTCGGTGCGGCGCGGATATGATCGTGAAGCTCTTGCGCCTTCGGGTCAGCCGTGTGCTGCGGCACCGGAGCTGCTGAGGGCGACGGAGCTGTGATTGGCGAACTGGTTCGCCAGCGGCGCATGAAGCCAAGCAAGAAGCCAGCCGGAACGCGGGCATTTCCACGTACCCGGTTGAAAGCTAGGAACCGGTCCCAGATCACCTGCGTGTCGACGTTCCAGCAGGCGAGCGACGCCTTCGAGGCTTTGATCAGCTCCGCCCACGGCGTCCGGTAGACGTTGGTTCCGTCCGCAATCTCGATCCTTCCTGCAAAGATAGTTTTGTTCTTATTTTCTCTAGATAGTGATGTGTCGCCTGAGGCTGACACGACATATGGCGGTGTGTCGGCATTACTGTTGCCCCCAAACCGGAAGAGCCAAGGCGCGAACTTGCCGTTCGGCTTCCACCGGACCAGAGCTAGCCTGGACGACGCGATCTCGGCCAGGAGCGCCGTTAGATGCTGCCGCGAAACCCCCATCTTCTCAGCGAGATGCGCCAGCGTGAACGCGGCCGTTCCGCGCTCGAGCCCGTTGTAGCCATCCTTCCAGGCGATCCCGTCGAGGATGATCGTCGCGAGCTTGTGCGCCGCCGTGGAGAGTGGCGTTTCGGTGATGCGGCGCAGGATGGCACCGGTCGTGAGTTCCATGTCGTGTCGTTCCTTCAAGGGGCGACACCAAACCGCGAGGCGTGCAAAATTTCGTTCCGGCAAAGGTATTTGCCGGTTGAACGGGTCCAAAGCTCGCGCTAAATTCCCACTACCACGAGGAAATCAGTGCGGCGTCGGGCCTATGGTCTGGCGTCGTTTCTGTTTCTGGGTGTTTCAGTCTTTCGATCGTGTCGGAGAGGCTGGAAGGTCAGGTCATCAGTAGCGCACCTCCTCGAAGCCGTAGGTGCCCTCGTAGTCGGTCCAGTCGACGAAGACGCCGCGGAACCAATAGTCAGAACAGCTAGTCCCCGGGCGGAACGCTGAAGCGGACGGAACCCGGGCCGGCGTGGACCGCGCCCAGGCGAAGTCACCCTGTTCGCCGTAGGTCCCCACGCGGATTGTCGACCAGGTGTTGCAATCGCCGTCCCTGTTGCGGTGCCGCCGGTATTCAATCTGAAACACATGGATCGAGCGTACGAAGTCGTAATCCGGATCGGAAATGTCGACGTCCGCCCGGTCCTGAGCCAGGTAAAGCTCGGCAGGGCTCTCGCCCCGTGACCGTGGGAGCGGTTCGCCATCTTCACGCAGCGCGATCTCGAACAGCCGCTCCATCGGGGCAATTTCGCGGTTCAAAGACGCCCGCATCGGGCAGTTCCATATCTGCAGCGGCGGCTCGACCGGCCAAGGCGTGATCCGAGCGATGAAGACTGCACGGGCGTGGGCACATTCCGCTGAAGCCGGCCAGCCGCCTGCAAGGCAGAGAAGGATTGCACAATCGACGGGATAGGCGGCAACCGGCGCCGCAAGCGATAGGGAGACTGCGGTCGCTGCGACGGCGGCCGCGGCTCGTAGAGAGTTCATTACTGGTTTCCTTGTGAAAGAGCCTGAAGGGAAGGAGCAGGGAGGCTTGATTTGGCGAGGTCAACCGTCGGGCTCGGGGCCGAGCGCCTGATAGTCGCGGATCGCGCGGTTGATCTCTTCGGACACTTCTGCTCGCGCAGCATCCAGACAGCGCAGATAGGCCTGCGCCTCATCGAAGTAGGCTGTGAACTCCTGCCCTATCTCCGTGCGATACTCGGCACGCGTGGCGGCATCCGTGACCGGCGCGGGCGGGCTCGGCGGCAGGCAGTCCAGTGCCGTGGCACCTTGAGCGACCCCGCAAACAAGCTTTGTGAGCAGCGTGGCGACGACGAGGCGAGCGCTTCTGGAGAGGAGGGTGGACATGCACGATCCGGAGATTTCAAAACATGTTCATGAATTGCAAAACACCGCTATTGACGCAATAGGATTCTACCGCTAGGTGAGCGCCATGTTGTGCGACGACATGTTTCTCATCAGCGCAACATGCACTATGTTCTGCCGTGAGCGTGTTGCTTTCGGAAGGTGCCAACCCATGAGGAACTTGACCCCGGTGATCTTGCAGGCCGGACTGAAGGAGGCCCTGACCGAAGGCGGCATCGTCGAAGCCCTCTGTGTCGAGGACGCAAAGAAGGTTCTCAATGTCTGGCAAGGCACCTGGCGCATTCAGTTGCGCCTTGGCGACCAGACAGCCCTTCTGGTGATCTCGCGCGGGCTCGAACCCCGGGAATTCAAGACCGTCACCGGTCTGATCTCCTTCGCGGTCGAGTTGGGTCTGACCACGGTCCCCGTTCCTTTGAAGAAGGGCGAAAAGGCAACCTGGACCCATGACGCAGCGGTGGAGCCCATTCCCTGATCTGACCCTCTGTGGCGGGCTGGCGCTTTGGCTCATTGCCGCACAAGGTGCCGTAGCCGAGGTCATCGACCTCGGGGCAGGGGCTGAGGACCTGAGGGTTCGAGCCAGCGTCCTCGACTTTGGCAAAGAGCTTCCCAGACGCGGCGATTTGAACGGCGCCAAGTTCGAAGATGAAGCTGAGGCCGATGCAGATGACGAAGGTCTCGTTGTGCTCGCGTCCTACGGCACGCCCCCGAAGGGCAGGGGCCCGCGCGGCACGGCCGAGATCGAGGACCTCGTTCTCGATGTCGGCGACGACTATCTTCGCCACCCTGCGCTGAAGGCGGCCGGGCTTTCCGGGACGGAATGGCTGGCGCTCTTCCGGGCCAACATCGCCGTGGAATCCGCCTTCAATCCGGATGCGCGCTCCTCCGTCGGTGCCATCGGTCTTGGGCAGTTGATGCCAGGAACCGCTGATCTCCTCGGTGTCGATCCCCATGATCCGGAAGAGAACCTCCACGGCTCTGCCCGCTATCTTCTCGCCCAGCTTGAGGACTTCGGCGCTGCCGATCTTGCACTCGCCGCCTACAACGCCGGACCCGAAGCGGTCCGCGATTACGGCGGCATTCCTCCTTATGCCGAAACCGAGGGCCATGTGGCCAAGGTTCTGCGGCTGACCAACGCAACCCTCAGTTCGGAGTAATCCAGATGTTCCGCAATCTTTTCGGTGCGCGTTTGCCGCGCCTGGCTTTGCACACCCTTTTGCTGGCCATGCCCTTTGCGGCGATCCTCGCGGAGCCCGCTCTCGCGCAGAACCTCGATCCCCTCGAGAACATGCTTCAGACCGTGGTTGATGCACTGACCGGCCCGATTGGACGGCTGATCGCCATCCTTGCGGTCGTGGCGGCGGGCTACATGATGTTCACCGGCCGCCTGAACTGGCCCCTCTTCCTTGCCATCTTCTTCGGCGTGGTCCTCGTCTTCTCTGCCGCGACCATCATCGACGGCTTTGCGGCCCCCTGAGGTGGGCAAGGCAACAGGCCGGGTGTGTACGCACACCCGGCTTGGCCGATCCTCCGGATTTCTCCCATGCATGACGCGCCCCTGTTTCTCGGCCTCACCCGGCCGCCGAAGATTTTCGGCCTGCCCATCGGCTATTTCGTGAGCCTGATGCTGGGCTCGGTTATTCCCTTCGTGGGCGCGAACGACTGGCGGTTTCTGCTGATCGGGGTCGTCGGCTATCCGGTCCTGTGGTTCGTGGCAGACCGCAATCCGAACCTCTTCGAGACGGTCGCAGTTGTCTTTTCCCGGACGCCGCGCACACGGGGCAAGTCGGCCTTTGGCGGAGATCGCCATGTCAGCTGACTTCAAGTCTCTCTTCCCGGCCACCCCGGCGCTGCGATCTGCTTTGCGGCCAGAGGATCTCTCAGCCGAGACTTTCACCCGGCACTTGCCCTGGCTGTCCGCACCCGCGGACAACCTGATTCTGACCCGGCAAGGTGATCTGATCGCCTCTGCCGTAGTCGAGGGGCAGGACAGTTTCACGACGGAAGAGGGGGAGCTCTCGCTCGCCACCACCTCGCTCGCGCGGTTGATTGGCCAGCTGGGCGAAGGGTTCGGGTTCCATATTTCCAAGCTGACCCTGCCGGATGCTCCGCAGTTGAAGCCCTTCGATGGTGAGGGCACCGGGGCCGAATTCGCGGCCATGGTCGATGCCCGGTGGCAGGGACATCTTCGCGCCCGCAGCCTAAAGCGGCGAGTGCTGATGGTGTCGCTCATCCTGCGCCCGACTGCGCTGAAACGTGCCCCTCTGATCGGCGCGCTCTTCAAGGCAGCCTTCACGGGCGATCTTGGCCAGCGGATCGAACGGTTGAATGAAGCGATGGGGCTCCTTGCTGGCGCCTGCCAGGGTCTGGGCTTCCGGCGGCTCACCGTTTCTTCCGGGGAATGGCTCGGTCTCTTGGGTGTCCTTCTCGGGCAGCCCATGGCCAAAGTCCTTCCGATGCGCGGCCAGTTTCTAGCCGAGGCCGTCGCGTCATCGCAGATGACCTTTGCCGGGAAGCGGGTGGAGATCGAGTCCGGCGCCGGGCAGCGCTTCGGGACGATCTTCGGCGTGAAATCCTATCCGGCCCGAACCTGGGCGCGGATGCTGGATGCTCTGGAACTGCCCTACGACATCGTCATCACCAACAGCTTCACGCCGACCCGCAACAACGAGATCGAAGAGCGCATTAAGCGCACGGCACGGCAGATGCGCGCCTCTGAAGATGCCGCCGAAACCTTGCGGCAGGAGCTTTATGAGGCCGCAGACAATGTCGCCTCTGGCCGACAGGTCTTTGGAAAGCATCACCTGACTGTTATGGTCACGGCCAAGACCCCGGAACAACTGGAGGAAGCGGCATCTGAGGTTTGGCGGGCGGGGCAGGACTGTGGGGCGACCCTCGTGCGCGAGAGTTTCGCCGCCCGCGCGGCCTGGCTTGCCCAAGCTCCGGGCAACTGGGCCTACCGCCCGCGCACAGCCCTGCTGTCAGCCCAGAACTTCGCGCATCTCGCGGCGCTACACCGGGTCACGGAAGGTCGCTCCAAGGCACAGTCACCGTGGGGCGAGACGATCACAGCGCTGCCGACGGTGACCTCGAGCCTTTACCGCTTCAATTTCCACGACAAAGGCGAGCGGGGGGCTGAACCGAGTGCTGGTCACACTTTGGTGCTCGGCCGCACGGGGTCGGGCAAGACCCTCGGCACCGCTTTCCTCATGGCACAGGCGCGGCGAGTCCATGCCCGCATCCTTGTGATCGACAAGGACCGGGGCCTCGAGATGGCCGTGCGGGCCCTGGGCGGAAGCTATTCTGCAATCAGGATCGGTGAGGCGACAGGCCTCAATCCGTTCCAGACCGAGACCGATGAGCGCGGGGCGGCCTGGCTCACCGACTGGCTCGGTGACATCCTTGCTGGGTCACGTGTCTTCGAGACCGCACAAACCGTCAGCCTGAACGCCGCTGTCCGTCAGATCGTTTCAGCTGATCCGCGGCTACGGACGTTCGATGGTCTCGCAACCCTCGTCGCCTCGACTGACGATGAGGGCGACCTGGTGGGCAGAGTCCGGGAATGGGGGCAGGGTGGGCGGCATGGCTGGCTCTTTGGGCCCGGGGCCACATCCCAGATCAGCCTGTCAGAAGACGTGGCCGGCATCGACATGTCGGAGATCCTCGATCTCGGGACCGAACGCTCGGCGCTTCTCGCCTACCTCTTCCGCCGCATCGAACGGGTGATCGAGGATCGCCGTCCGACCCTCATCGTCATCGATGAGGCCTGGAAGATGCTCGACGATCCGATCTTCGAGAAGCGCCTGCATGACTGGCTCGTCACCATGCGGAAGAAGAATGCCGTGGTGATGATGCTGACCCAGACGCCGACCCATCTGACCCGGGTCAAGGTCGGTCAGATCATCGCGGAAAGCGTGGTGACCCAGCTTCTCTACCCGAACCCGCGCGCCAACCCCGAGGATTACCGGATCCTGCGGCTGAACGAGAAGGAGGCAGAGTTTCTCTGCACGCCGACGGGTGGCTTGCGCCTCGCCCTCCTGCGCTCAGCCGGGGACTCGGTCTTCGTCAACATGGGTCTTGCGGCTCTTGGGCCCGCGCTGGCCGTTCTTGGCGGCGGCCGATCCGGCGAGGACCGCGCGCCCTACGGCTGGCGCGACACCCCAGACTTCTGGAAGGACATGATGTGATCCGACGCAACCGCCTGACCCCCGCTTCCCTTCTCGGGCTCACCCTCCTCTCCGCCTGCGCGGGTGTAGAGACGGGCGCGGTCTCCCCCTGCCACGGCCAGTTCCGGGCCGAAGGCAAGTATTTCGCGGCGCGGGAACAAACCGACGGCAGCACCGTCGTCGTCTCGACAATGAACGCCCCCGACGCGCGTTGCGGGAACTGAGCCACCGCATGCGCCGCGCTCCCATTCTTCTCGGGCTACTCCTCGGCAGCTCTTTGCCCATGGGCCTCCTGGCCCAAGGCGTGCCGATCATCGACGGCTCGCGGCTGTCGAACTTCATCTCGCGCCTCGTTGAACAGGCCGAGGATGCCGTGAAGCAGGGGGAGAAACTCACCACCCGCACCGAACTCAGCGAGATCGAAGACGATCAGCTGGCCGCCTATGAGCGTTTCCTCGCGGATACGACCGGTGTGACTGACCTCAGCAGCTTCGAGATGGGGGCGGGAACCTTTCCCTCTGCCGAGGAAGTTTATCCCCTTGGGGAGACGAGTCCGGAAAGCCAGCGACTTTTCGGTGAAGGCGAGACAGTCGAGGCGATGATCATCGCGACGGCCGCACGGTACGAGACGCACCCCGGCGTCGTGAAGGTCGGTCTCACGCCCACGACCTGGCGCATTCTTTTCCAGTCGCTGGTGAAGCAGGAAAGCGGGTTTTCCAACGCGGCGATCAGCCCGGTCGGGGCCATGGGTTTCTGCCAATTGATGCCCGGCACCGCCGCCGATCTCGGTGTCGATCCGAGCGATCCGCTGCAGAACCTCGATGGTGGCGCACGCTATCTCGCGACCCAGCTCAACAGCTTCGGCCGGATCGACTTCGCGCTCGCTGCCTACAATGCGGGGCCGGGCAACGTCCAGAAATACGGCGGCATCCCACCTTTCGAGGAAACCCGGAACTACGTCCGCCGGATCTCTGGCTATTACGATGCCTATCTCTCGGTGATCACCGGCGCGGACGTGACGGGCACGCTGGCCGGGGTGGAGGGCGCCAGTGCCGAATGGGGCAACATGTCCTCGGCCTTCATCGGCTATTCCGGCCAGCAGTCGGGGCAGATCGAGGCGGCCATGGCACGGATCAAGGGATTCCTTGAGACGGCCAAGCCCCAGACCCCGAAAGAAGCGGTTGACCAGAACACCTACATGCTCGCGGAACGCGCGCGCCTCATGGCCCTGACGCTGCGGTTGCGCGCCGGTGCCGTCAAGGTCGAGGCGGCCCGCGGGCTCTCGGATGCCGCGCAATCCCTGCAATACACCACCTTCTGGGAGTACACTCCGTGAGACCTGCCGTCCTTCGAACAAGGGCGCGTCTCGCGCTCGCCGTCTGCGCAACGCTTCTGGCAGCGCCCGTTCTGGGGCAGGGCGTTCCCGTCATCGACGGTACCAACCTTGCCAAGAACATCGAGCAGCTGCAGGCGGCACTCCGCGATGCCGAAAACCAGATCGCGCAGATCGAAGAGCTGAAGAAACAGGTCGAGACCGGTCTCGAGCAGCTGACCAACCTCGAAGGCATCCTCGGGTCGATCTCGGGCCTGAACGAGATCGCGAGCCTTTACAATTCGGTGGAGGACCTGCGTTCCCGGGCGGCGAAGATTACCGACCTTTCCGGCTTCCAGGACGCGCTGACCATCGGGGATTTCGATGGGCTTCTGGACAGCCTTCTCGATGGCGACGTGACCATGGGCGACAAGATGGCCGCCGAATACATGCGCGACACGCTGGAAGGGGCCGGGCTGACCTCGGAAACCCTGGCCGGGCTTTCGTCATCCGAGAACCCGCAGGACAAGCTCATCGCGACGACCGCTGCCACGAGTGCAACGGTTATGGGCGTGGCGCAGCTCTCTTACGAGGAAGCCGCCCAAAGCCTCGCGCGGATCGACGGCCTCGTCGACGAGATCGCGAACCAGGACACGCTCAAGGAAAGCATTGACCTCAACACCCGGATGGCGGCCGAGACCAACTACATGCTCGGCCAGATGTGGCGGTTGAACGCAGCTGCGGGGCTGGCCGCCGGGCAGACAGGCGTGAACTGGGCCGCAGAGCAGGCCAAGGAAAAGAGCTTCTTCGATTACTCGGGGGCCGAATGATGCGGCGGGCTTCTCACCACGTCGCGGCGGTTGTTGTCATGGTCTGCTTTGCCAGCTTCGCTGCTGCGCAAGACATCGCCACTTTCAGCGACGTTCAGCTAATCGAAGAGACCCGGGAAGCGGTAGGCGCGCAAAATGCGGAGGCCGCGCTGGATCTCCTGACCGAAATGCAGCGACGCGGGACCGGTATCTTTGCCGGGGCGGAGAGGAGTTCTTGCGGCGAGGTGATCGACCTCCCCGAGGGGATCACCCACTGGCGCTTCAAAGGTGCCGCGCGGCAGGCCTACATTACAGCAGCGAAGACGAAGGCCCTAGAGGCGGGGACATGCGGTTGCCTCTTCGACGGGTTCAGCTTCGACAACTTCACGTCTGAACTGTTGGGGAAGTCGGCTGCCGACCTCATCAATGATGATCGGAGAGACCTCGAGGCCTACCTCACTCAGCACCAACGCGAGACCGAGGCGCACTATCGCGACCTCGAGACCGTCTGTCGGTCCATGTGATTCATGGCCATCATCGCCGACATCCTGACCCAGGTCGACGCCGCCGCAACCGCCGTTGGCGCCACGGCATTCGACGCCGTGGCCGCCGAGATCGTTCCGGTCTTCCGGGTCGGCTCTGTTCTGGTGGTGGCCCTGGTCGGCATCAACCTGATGGCACAGGCCGTGCCAATGACGCTGCGCAATGGTCTCGGCCTGATGGTTCGGATCGCAGTTGCTTCGGCATTCCTGTCATCCTGGACGAACTTCAATGCGGTCTATGGCGTCCTGACCAATGCCCCGAGCGAGATCGGGGCGGTCGTCATCGAAGCCTTCGGCGGAGGATCGGGCAACCTCTATGAGGGGCTCGATTCGCTCTACTTGCAGGCCCTCGATGTCGGGCAGGCAATCAGCCAGAACGGCAGCTACATCACTGGAGCCCTCGCGGGCCTCCTGATGTTTCTCGTCGCAGCCCTGATGGCGACCGTGTCGATCATCGTGATCTCGGCCGCGAAGATCATGATCGGCGTCCTCGTCATTTTCGCGCCGATCGCGATAGCCTGCACGCTCTTCAAGGTGACCGCCCCGCTCTTCGATCGATGGGTGAACCTCGCCCTCGGCTTTGCTTTCTACCCGATGCTGACCTCGGGCATGGCGGCCTTCACAATCGCGATCGCCCGCGACCTGACGCCAGCCTCTCTCGCCTCGGTCGAAACCATCGGCGATGTCCTGAGTTTCGTCGTCGTCATGATGCTCGGCACCGGCCTCATGGCCATGGTGCCGACGATCGCGCAGTCGCTCGCGTCGACCGCGACCGGCCTCGGGAGCGTCGCAGCCTCGACCTTCCGCTCCGCCGACAGCGTCAAGGGTTACGGCCGCACCGGCATCGCGTCCGGGATCGGTGCGGGCCGAGGAGCGGCTGGTCTTGATGCAGGCGGTCGCCGTCCATCGGATGCGCGCCTGAACGGCAATACCGCCGGACAGATCGGGCGGTCCGCCGTGCAGACAGCGTTGCGGCTCGCGAGCCGGACACCGGACAAGAGCTGATGCCCCAGAATTCGAGAAGTGGAGGACCGCCCATGGAGGCGCATGGATTTGATGTCGATCTCGTTCTGGAGCCCCGTCTCTCGGCCCGGCGTGCCTGGATCGTCGCGAGTGCCGCAAGCGGGCTGAGCCTGATCCTTGCCACCGCGTTGGTTCTCGTTCTGCCCTTGCGGGAAACTCAAGTTTTCACCGTCCTCGTTGATCGCCAGACCGGTGACGCCGAGAACATCCTGCAAGTCGCCCCGACCGGGATCGAGGATCAGGAAGCGCTGAAGCAAAGCCTCCTTGTGGGTTACGTCTCCGACCGCGAGGGCTATTTCCTTGCTGGCATTCAGGCCCGGCTTGAAAGCGTCCAGCGCCGCTCGACGGGGAGCGCCGAGGAAAGCCTGCGGCTTCTCTGGTCGAAGGGCGGGGGCAACACGGCCTATCCGCCCGATGTCTACGGCCCCGGTGCGGAAGTCACGGTGACCGTGCGCCGGATCACCTTCCTTTCGCCGAACGTTGCCCAGATCCGTTTCCTGAAAACCCTGCGCAAGACGAAGCAGGAGCCGGTGACCCAGCCCTTCGTCGCGACGGTCGAGTTCGCCTTCGAGCCGAAGACCGAGCGCTCCCTCGCCCATGTCTGGGCAAACCCGCTCGGCTTTACCGTCTCGGCCTACCGCGTCGATGCCGAAACCCTGGAGACCAATCCATGACCCGTTCTATTCTCCTCCCGGGACTTGCCCTTGCCTGCGCACTCGGCTGCGCGAGCGTCGCCTTCGCCGAAGTTGCGCCTGCGTCGATGGGCGCCGATGCCCGCGTCCGGTCGGTCCTCTACAACCCAGTCGATGTCATCCGGCTCGACACGCATCTGCGTGTGAACACCGCCATCGAACTGGGCGCGGGCGAGCGGATCGACTCGGTCCTTCTTGGCGACAGCGAAGCCTTCGAGGTCGAGGTGCTCTCGAACCGGACCACGGTTTCCGTGAAACCCCTTATTGCCGGGGCCGAGACCAACATGACGATCTATACTGGGCGGCGCACGATCTCGCTGTCGATCAGCGAGGGCCGGTCCCGCAACCCGACCTATCGGCTCGTCCTGCGCTATCCCGAGACGGGCACAAGCCGGGCGACCCGTAGCACCGTGGCTGCAGGGTCTCGCGACATCGGCTATGCCTGGTCGGGCGACGAGACCCTGAAGCCCGTGCATATCTGGAACGATGGGCAAGCGACCTACTTCGCCTTCGCCCCAGGCCTCCGGCCGTCGATCTTCGGTGTGGATGCAACGGGCCGCGAAGTGACGCTGAACTCCGGCACGCGGGGCAGCATCGTCCGCGTCTCGGGCCTGCGCTCCGCCTATTCGATCCGGATCGGCGGCCAGGTTCTGTGCATCGAGCGGGTGGATGGGGGCATGACCACCGACCCAGTCCTGCTCGCCAAGCTTCAGGGATGGGAGTTCTGACATGGCTGATCCCGAGATGACCGATCCGCAGAAGGGCCGAGAGCCGGAGTACAAGGTCGAGCGACCGAAGCCGAAGATGACCCGACAGCAAAAGCTTGGCATGGGTGCGCTGCTCGCAGGGGCGAGCCTTGCCGCGCTCTGGACGGTCTGGCCTTCCAGCCGCGCCATTCCCGATGTGGAAACCTCCGCCGTCGAGGAATTCCAGGATCAGGCTGGAGGCTCGCCTTTCGGGGCGATTGAGCCAGGACCGGAAGCGAAGCCCACCGGGGATGGGTTCTCCGACATCGAAGGGGAACTGGCTTCTCAGCGCGAAGACCTCGAAGCGCGGAACGCCACACTCCAGTCCGAGGTCGAACGGCTACAACGCGAACTGGGTGATCTTGCCGACAGGGCCGATGCCGAGAAGGACCAGACCGCCAAGGAACTGGCGCTCGCGCTGGAAGAGGCACAGTCAGCGCTTGTAACCAGAGCGAACTCACCACCCGACCGGAAAGTCGCAACCATCTTCGCCCAGTCCTCGGCGTCGACCGACGTCTGAGAGGCGATGCCGTTGTTGACCGGCAGGCGTGCCTGTTCGCCCGACTTCGCCAGCACAACAACCATGTCTGGATCGGCCTGCTTGCTGAAGTGGACCACGAGAGCGCCGTTGGGCGTTGGCCCGAAAACGCGGTCCGGATCGCAGACAAGTCGCACCTCACCCGCCGCGCTGGTGAGCACGTAGGTCGGCAGGCCGCGCTCGACACCGACCGTCCAGGCGTCAAGCGCGTGGACAGGAACAGACATCGCCGCAAACGCGGAAACAGCCAGAACGGGGGACAGAACATGCATCGACAGAAACACCTTTCGTGGTTCGCGCGGCGACAGCAAAGCACCGCTTCTGCAATCGGTAGATATGTTCTGATGACGCTCCTGTCCATGAGGGCAAATCGCCAGCGACTGATCGGAGGCCGGAATGGAAGACGTCGTTAGGCCCAAGTCCAAGAAGTCGACCATCGATCGGCGCCTGTGGCGGATCGACCGCGGAAACCGGGAGCTTGTCGCAGAACGACATCGCACAATGGGCGGCCGGTTCAGGACCGTGTGGTTGGTCCCGGAGGAAACCCTGCGTGGCGTCCTCTGGGTGGAGGTTGTCGAGGGCGCACCGGGCGATCCGTCACCATGACCCATCAGCTTTCTGAGTCGGACCGCCCGGATCGATTCAGAAAAGCAATTGGACTTGGAGAGTAACAAGGCAGAGTCTGTGCGGGGGAGGACCGCCATGGCTCTGGCACATCTGCACCGCATCGACCCGAAGGCCAACATGGCGCGGTTCTACTGCATCGATGTTGCGGCGACGCTGTTTGAGGACGTCTCCGTCTTTCGGACCTGGGGCCGGATCGGAAGTAAGCGTCCGGTCTGACTGCCCTGCCGCGCGTTGAGAGTGACGTATAGTGTCCGCTATCGATAGTGGACACTCCGGGGCAGGTTTTGGTTCGCAGGACGAAGCGGCTTTGGACGGATGAAGAGAAGCGGTCGATCTGCTTCCAGACGGCTGCGCCAGGTGTTTCGGTCGCCCAGGTTGCGCGGCGCTACGCGGTGAACGCGAACATGGTATTCAAGTGGCTGCGCGACCCGCGCTATGCGCCGACGGTGACGGCATCGGCGGATGCCCCGAGCTTTCTGCCCGTCGAGATCGTGAGCCATGTCCGCAGCGACGAGGTGGCCATGGCCGCCGATCCGGTGTTGGCCCTTGGCATGATCGAGATCGACGTCATGGGCGGGCACCGGATGCGGATCAGCGGCAGCTACGATCCCGAGGCGCTGGCGCGGCTGATCCGGGGGTTGACGGTTTGATCCCGGTTCCGGCGAATACGCGGGTCTGGCTGGCGGCTGGCGTCACCGACATGCGCAAGGGCTTTGCGGCCCTGGCTGCGCAGGCCGAGGCGGTGCTCAAGCAGGACCCGTTTGCCGGACATCTCTTTGTCTTCCGCGGCCGTCGCGGCGATCTGGTGAAGGTCATCTGGTGGGACGGCCAAGGGGCCTGCATGTTCATGAAGCGGCTGGAGCGGGGCCGGTTCGTCTGGCCCTCGGCGAAGGAGGGCAAGGTCGCGCTGACGCCTGCGCAGCTGTCGATGCTCCTGGAAGGCATTGACTGGCGGGGACCGCAGCGGACATGGCAACCCTTGGCGGCGGGGTAATCTGCCGATCTGCAACGGAAAGGATTCCCACAACGAATACAGTGGGATAAACTTCTCACATGCTGGATAAGACCCTGACCTTGCCAGAAGACCCCGAGGAACTGCGCAGCTTCTGGCCGAGGTCAAGGCGCAGGCGATCCTGATCGAGAAGCTCCGCCACCAGTTGGCCGGACACCGGGCGCACCGGTTCGGGGCCTCGTCCGAGACGGCCGAGCAACTTCAGCTGGCGCTCGAGACCAGCGAGATCGCCGCCGCCGCGATGACCGCGCGTATGAAGCTGCCGGACATCGAGGAGAAGGACAAACCCAAGCGCCGTCCGATCCCGGACCACATTCCGCGGATGGAGGTGGAACTGACGCCCGGCGCCGATACCTGTGCCGATTGCGGTGGCCGCCTGCGCCGGATCGGGGAGGATGTGACGGAAGAGCTGGAATACGTGCCCGGGCGCTTCATCGTGAACCGGATTGTCCGCCCGCGCTTGACCTGTTCCTGCTGTGACCGCTTCGTCCAGGCCCCGCTGCCGTCGCGCCCCATCGAACGTGGTCGTCCCGGGCCGGGTCTCCTGGCCCATGTGCTGGTCAGCAAATACGCCGACCATCTGCCGCTTTACCGCCAGAGCCAGATCTTCGACCGTGAAGGTCTCGACCTCGACCGCTCGACCTTGGCTGATTGGGTCGGCAAGACCACTGCCCTGCTGGAACCGCTGGCCGATGCCCTCGGTCGTCATGTCCTGTCGGCAGAGGCGATCTTCGCGGATGACACACCGGTCAGCATGCTCGCACCCGGCACAGGCAAGACGCAAACCGCGCGGCTCTGGACCTACGCCCGCGACGAGCGGCCTTGGGGTGGCGCGACCCCACCCGCAGCCTGGTATCGGTTCTCGGGAGATCGCAAGGGCCAGCACCCGAAGGAACATCTCGCCCGCTTCCGCGGCTGGATGCATGCCGATGGCTATGCGGGCTTCGAGGACCTCTACCGCTCGGGCGCCATCCGCGAGGTCGCCTGCATGGCCCATGTCCGGCGCAAGTTCGTCGACATCCACCGCTCGCAAGCCTCGCCCATCGCCGAGGAAGCCATCGGCCGCATCGCGCAACTCTACGCCGTCGAGAAGGAGGCCAGAGGTTCGCCACCGGATGTCCGGGTCGAACTTCGCAAGGCACATGCGGCCCCGGTCTTCGACGATCTGGAACGATGGCTGGCCATGCAACTCACCACGATCTCGGGAAAATCCCCGCTCGCGGCCGCCATCCGCTACGCCCTGACCCGCATGGAACGCATGCGCACCTACCTCGACCACGGCATCCTCGAACTGGATAACAACGCGGCCGAACGAGGCATGCGTGCTGTCGCCCTGGGACGGAAGAACTACCTCTTCGTGGGTTCCGAGGCTGGCGGCAAGTCCGCAGCCATCGCCTATACCCTGATCGAGACAGCCAAGCTCAACTGCGTCGATCCAAACGCCTGGCTCGCCGACACCCTGGCCCGAATCCCAGACTACAAGATCAACAAGGTCGACGACCTGCTGCCTTGGCGCTGGAACGGGTAGCGGTCAGGCCGGACGCTTACGATCGGAACGCACGGGCGGACGAGTATCGAAACTTGCGCCTCCGCCGAAGTCGCCGAGAAGGCAGCATCCCAGACCCTTCGTCAGAAGATGCGCCGGGGGTATGTGCCGGTCCACCAACAGCAGCCAGATGACCTTGTGGACTGAGGTCCGTCAGGCCTTGCGCTGAAGCCTGCCTTCCAGCTCGGCACCGGCATCAATGGCGATGCGCTCATGGATGACGTCGGCTTGTACAACGGCACTTGGCACGAGTTGGACATTCCGCGCCGAGATCGTGCCGGAAACCGCCCCAAGCACGGAGAGGTCGTGAGAGACAATAGTCCCTTCAACGCGACCCGAGCCCACAACAGTGACGTCCGGTGCCCTCAGCGAGCCAAGGATTTTGCCTTGGCCGTCGACTGGCCCTTTGGAGGTGACATCGCCCTCGACGACAAGGTCCTGGGCGAAAACGCTGCGGCGAGCGTTCGAACTTGCCGGATCCGGCCACCGGTCAAGATCGGCTGTTGGGGTCATCATCCTAGAGCCGCCTCCGTTCAACTTCGTGCGGTCAGACTGGACCAGAAGCGAAACGAAAGGGCAACATGCGGCATAATGATCGGCGAAAAACTGCAGCCGGACAACCACCTAACACTTAACGCATAATCCATATTATGTAACTCTTATCAAGACTACGGGCGGGAAGCCTGCGACTCCGGATCGTCGTTGGACAGGTCGAGCTTGGCCTTCAATACTGGCCCGATCATCCACGACTTCGACTTCGAACCCATCTTGATAACACGTCGCGATCCTGTGCTGAACATGGCGCGCACCTATGCGATCGCACTCCAGCCGACGCTGTTCCGAGAAGTCTCGGTCATCCGCAGCTGGGGGCGGATCGGGACCGGGGGAAGAATGAAGCTGGAGACATTTCCGTCGCTCCCAGCCGCTGGGGCAGAAATGGCGGCGCGGCTATGGTTAAGCTGCAGTTTCGACTGGTGCGCGAAGGCTTGGCCACGCTGCATACTTGACGTTTCGTTTGAGTTGCGCATACTAAGTTTACGCAACGCATTCGTACCGAAGGAGACGCGGCCAGATGAGCGCGAAGATCCTCGAGTTTCCCGGCGGCACCCAGGCCCAGCCGCCGATCGCCCAGTTCATTCGCATCGGCGAGTCGCATACCAAGATCGCCGAACTGGTCAGCATGGGTCGTTTTCCGGCGCGCCGCGCAGTGCTCAAGGCATCACGGCTCAAATACCAACGGCGCCTGATCGATCTGTTTCAACATCACGGCATCGAGACTGTTCTGGACCCTCAGGTGGCAGAGCTGGCATCCCTTCGAAAGTGCTTGGGTCAGGAACGCAACGCCCCGTGGGCACGTCATGCGAATGGTCATCCGCTCGGCCCCGCGCATTTCCGGCGGGGCGCACCCACCGATGTCATTGGCGAGATCGCTCGTACCGCAGTCGCGTTCGGGTTCGACGCAGTGCTTAGTCCTACTCACTTTCTGGGCTCGGACATGGCTGCAGACTGGTTCGATGTCGACCGGGAAGCCTGCGTAGCCCTGCGTGAGGCACTGGACTGTGAAGGCGGAAAGTCGATCGCGATCGATTACCCAGTCATACAGACGCTGAAGCACCTGCAACGAAGCGAGGTGCGGAGCGACGTGCTTTCTGCCTTCGGCTCACTGCCGGTTGAAAACGCGTGGCTTCGAATCTCCGGCGCAGACGGAACGTTGGGCCCGCAGACGACGCGCGGCCTTCTGACCCTGTTGGGTGGGCTGCACAATATCGGCCGACCTCTTGTTCTGGACTACTTCGGCGGACCCGCTTCTGTAGCTGCGCTCGCCTTCGGTGTCGCGTCTGGGCGTGCGATCGGAATTGGCGAGATGGAACGTTTCGACGCGTCCGACTGGGACAAGCCTCCGGAACCAAAGGCGGAGGACGCGCAAGGCTTCGGACGCACCCCTCGCTATGCCATCGAAGGTCTCGGACGAACCCTCAGCGGACGAGAACTCCAGCTGCTGGCCGAGGCCCGCGGAGGCAAGAAACTACTTGTCGGTGGACTGCGCGACGTGGCCGACCTCCTCGAGAACGGACGCGAGATTCACCTTGATCAGGTCAGCCGGGAGACTGGCGATCTTGAGAATGTGCCGCTTTTGCGTCGTGATGACTGGTTCCTGACGAAGCCGATGACCCAGATCGTCAGAACATCTCGCCAGGTGGCCGAACTGAAACCTTCACTAGGCCTCGCAGAAACACTGAAAGTCGATGCCGACCGGCTAATGAAGCGCCTCGGCGACCACGCGCGCGCGATGTCCAAGACGCAGATTGCACTTGAAGCCTTCAGGGACTCGCGGTCAGAAGACGCGCCACGCGCGCGGCCCGCAGGAGCCGTGCGACTGAAGCAAGACGAAAGGAAGCGGGAGCAAAGATGACGGGTACAACTCAGGGGGCCGTCGCAAGGGTTCTGTCCGATATCGCGAATGATGGCGGTCTTAGTGGCGTCGATATCGCGAATGTCGTCGACGTGTCCAAGACGACCGTATCGCGGTGGAAGAGCGGGCACATGCGACCGCAGCCGCGCCATGAACTCATCCTGTCCGACCTTCGATATGTCGTGGGGCGCCTGCAGGAGTTCTATACGTCGGAAGAAATCCGGACCTGGCTCTATGCGCGGCACCCGCAACTCGAAGGACAGCGCGCCATAGATCTCATCCACGACGACCGGACGAGCGAGGTTCTGGCCGTGCTTGAACGTCTCGAGAGCGGGGCCTATCTCTGACGATGGCGCGCCCTACCAAACGCCGCGACAATCGACTGATCGATGCGATCGAGGCCATCCCGCCTACGCCGTTTTCGGGGAACGTCTGGCGGGTCGTCCGCGAGGGTCGCGACCCCCTCGACTGCAGCCGGTCCGGCGGCCGCTGGGACGACGGCAGCTTCGACGTGCTCTACACCTCACTTGAGCGCGAAGGTGCACTCGCCGAGATGTACTTCCATCTCAAGCGCGGCCAGCCCATCTTTCCGACCCGCGTGCGCTACGAACTCTACGAGCTCGCTCTAGCTATGGACGCTACCCTGAAACTCCTGAACCTCGAGGATCTCGCCCGCCTTGGGGTAGCGTCTGAAGGCTATGGGCGGCTTTCCTACCAGGAAAAAGCGGCTGAGTATCCCCGGACGCAGGACATCGCGGAGGTCGCGCATTTCCTCGAGTTCGACGGCCTGCTCGTCCCATCTGCCCGATGGAATTGTATCAACGCCGTGGTGTTCTGCGAACGCAGCCCGTCGGATCAACGCGAGGTCATGGCTTCCCATGGCCTGATTGACTGGACCGGGTGGGAGAAGACGGCGTCGGGTAGCCTGTCGTGACCTTTCGACACTTCGGCCAGACGTCATGACCCTAGATGTTTGATCCCAGAGTTTGATGGTGCATTGTTTTCCCCAGCATGGAGGGATGCGCTATGGGACAGGTTTTGCACGGGAGCGCCACCACGACAGAGGCAGTCCGTCGAGCGATACAGCATAGTCAAGAGAGCCTGAGGGCACTGGCGAAGCGGTATGGGGTGAACCAGAAGACGGTCGCCAAGTGGAAGGGCCGCACCTCGGTAGCCGATGTTCGCACGGGGCCGACAGAGCCGAGATCGACGGTCCTGACTCCGGAGGAGGAGGCTGTCGTGGTGGCCTTCCGCCGTCACACGCTTCTGCCGCTGGATGACTGTCTCTACGCCCTGCAGCCGACGATCCCGCATCTGTCGCGGTCGTCGTTGCATCGCTGCCTGCAGCGCCATGGCATCAGTCGGCTTCCCGAGGTCGAGGGTGACCTCCCCGAGAAGAGGAAGTTCAAGGCCTACCCCATCGGGTTCTTCCACATCGACATTGCGGAAGTGCACACGGCGGAAGGAAAGCTCCATCTGTTCGTAGCCATTGACCGCACGAGCAAATTCGCCTTCGTCGAGTTGCACGAGCGGGCCACCACCGCCGTCTCAGGTGACTTTCTCCGCCATCTGATCGCCGCCGTCCCTTACCGGGTCCACACGGTGCTGACAGACAACGGTATTCAGTTCACAACGCCCGGCGCAGGCGGATCGGCCGTCCCGCTGATCAAAGCCGCCATCGCCGCAGGAGAACGCTTCCGCGCCCACGCCTTCGAATATGCCTGCGCACTCGCCGACATCGACCACCGGACCACAAAGCCCAAGCACCCCTGGACCAACGGCCAGGTCGAGCGGATGAACCGCACGATCAAGGACGCGACCGTCAAGCGCTATCATTATGACGACCATGCCCAGCTCCGGCGGCACCTTCAGGACTTTGTCCAAGCCTACAACTTCGGGCGGCGTTTGAAGACCCTCAAGGGCCTGACGCCCTACGAATTCATCTGCAAAGGCTGGACTTCAGAGCCGGATCGATTCATCCTCAACCCACTCCACCAAATGCCGGGACTAAACATCTAAATCGAGGACATGCTTTGTTCGATAGTAACCGTCCGGTCTGACCGCTACCCGTTCCAGCGCCAGGGCAGTAGGTCATCGACCTTGGTGATCTTGTAGTCTGGGATGCGGGCGAGGGTGTCGGCGAGCCAGGCATGGGGATCGACGGCGTTGAGCTTGGCCGTTTCGATCAGGGTGTAGGCGATGGAGGCGGCCTTGCCGCCAGCCTCGGAACCCACGAAGAGGTAGTTCTTCCGTCCCAGGGCGACAGCACGCATGCCTCGTTCGGCCGCGTTGTTATCCAGTTCGAGGATGCCGTGGTCGAGGTAGGTGCGCATGCGTTCCATGCGGGTCAGGGCGTAGCGGATGGCGGCCGCGAGCGGGGATTTTCCCGAGATCGTGGTGAGTTGCATGGCCAGCCATCGTTCCAGATCGTCGAAGACCGGGGCCGCATGTGCCTTGCGAAGTTCGACCCGGACATCCGGTGGCGAACCTCTGGCCTCTTTCTCCACAGCATAGAGTTGGGCGATGCGGCCGATGGCTTCTTCGGCGATGGGGGAGCTTTGGGATCGATGGATGTCGACGAACTTGCGCCGGACATGTGCCATGCAGGCGACCTCGCGGATGGTGCCAGAGCGGTAGAGATCCTCGAACCCGGCATAGCCGTCGGCATGCATCCAACCGCGGTAGCGGGCGAGATGGTCCTTTGGGTGCTGGCCTTTGCGGTCGCCGGAGAAGCGATACCAGGCTGCGGGTGGGGTCGCGCCACCCCAAGGCCGCTCGTCGCGGGCGTAGGTCCAGAGCCGGGCGGTTTGCGTCTTGCCTGTGCCGGGTGCGAGCATGCTGACCGGTGTGTCATCCGCGAAGATCGCCTCTGCCGACAGGACATGACGACCGAGGGCATCGGCCAGCGGTTCCAGCAGGGCAGTGGTCTTGCCGACCCAATCAGCCAAGGTCGAGCGGTCGAGGTCGAGACCTTCACGGTCGAAGATCTGGCTCTGGCGGTAAAGCGGCAGATGGTCGGCGTATTTGCTGACCAGCACATGGGCCAGGAGACCCGGCCCGGGACGACCACGTTCGATGGGGCGCGACGGCAGCGGGGCCTGGACGAAGCGGTCACAGCAGGAACAGGTCAAGCGCGGGCGGACAATCCGGTTCACGATGAAGCGCCCGGGCACGTATTCCAGCTCTTCCGTCACATCCTCCCCGATCCGGCGCAGGCGGCCACCGCAATCGGCACAGGTATCGGCGCCGGGCGTCAGTTCCACCTCCATCCGCGGAATGTGGTCCGGGATCGGACGGCGCTTGGGTTTGTCCTTCTCCTCGATGTCCGGCAGCTTCATACGCGCGGTCATCGCGGCGGCGGCGATCTCGCTGGTCTCGAGCGCCAGCTGAAGTTGCTCGGCCGTCTCGGACGAGGCCCCGAACCGGTGCGCCCGGTGGCCTGCCAGCTGATGGCGCAGCTTCTCGATCAGGATGGCCTGCGCCTTCACCTCTTCCAGAAGCCGCGCGGTGAAGCTGCGCAACTCCTCGGGGTCTTCCGGCAAGGTCAGGGTCTGATCGAGCATAAAAGGAGTTTATCCAACTGTATTCCTTGTGGGAATCATTGATTGCGAACCCAGCAGGTTATCCAGCCGCCAGCGGTCGCCACGTCCGTTCCGGGGCCCACCAGTCGATCCCTTCCAGCAGCATCGACAACTGAGCAGGTGTCAGTGCAACCTTGCCCTCCTTGGCCGAGGGCCAGACAAATCGACCCTTCTCCAGCCGCTTCAGGAACATGCAGGCCCCTTGGCCATCCCACCAGATCACCTTCACCAGATCGCCGCGGCGTCCCCTGAACACAAAGAGATGCCCGGCGAACGGGTCCTGCTTCAGCACCGCCTCGGCCTGCGCCGCCAAGGCCGTGAACCCCTTGCGCATGTCGGTGATGAACCGCCCCGGGTTTGCCGGAGGCTGATTTCGGTTAGTTACGCGGCCATGGCTTCAGTTTCCAGAGCTGCGTAGAAGTTTGCTTCGGCTTCTGCTGGGGGGATGTTCCCGATGGGCTCGAGCAGGCGGCGGTTGTTGAATCAGTCGACCCCTTCGAGAGTTGCGTATTCGACGGCGTCGGAGCTGCGCCAAGGTCCGCGTCGGTGGATGACTTCGGCCTTGAACAGGCCGTTGATCGTCTCGGCCAGCGCGTTGTCATAGCTGTCGCCGACGCTGCCCACGGAAGGTTCTATGCCCGCATCTGCCAGCCGTTCGGTGTATTTGATCGACAGATACTGGCTGCCCCTGTCGCTGTGGTGTACCAACCCCATGTCCTTGGCTGGACGACGGTCATGCACCGCCTGTTCCAAGGCATCGAGGACGAACCCCGCATGCGCCGAGTTGCTGACGCGCCAGCCAACGATCTTGCGGGCATAGGCGTCGATGACGAAGGCGACATAGACGAAGCCCTTCCACGTGGCGACGTAGGTGAAGTCTGATACCCACAACATGTTCGGTGCAGGCACCCGGAATTGGCGGTTCACCTTGTCCAGCGGGCACGACTGCTTCTTGTCCGGGATCGTGGTCCTGTGCGGCTTGCCTCGGATAACACCCTGAATCCCCAAGTCCTTCATCAGCCGCGCGACCGTGCATCGGGCCAGGTCAAAGCCCTCGCGGCGAAGCTGCCGCCAGATCTTCCGGACGCCGTAGACCCGCCAGTTCTGGTCGAAGACGCGTTTGATCTCGGGCTGCAGTTCTTTATCCCGACGCGCACAATCCGACCGCCGCGACGGATCGGCCCGCTTCGCCAGATGGTCGTAGTAGGTGGATGGGGCGATCGGCAGCACGTCGCAGATCGGCTCGACCCCGTGTTCCCCCCGATGGTCATCGATGAACTCGACCATCACTTCGACCGGCGGTCGAGCTCCGCCATCGCAAAATATGCGCTCGCCTTCCTGAGTATCTCGTTCGCCTGGCGCAACTCTCGGTTCTCGCGCTCCAGGGCCTTCATCTTCTCGGCCATATTGGTCGGGATGCCCGCGCGCTGGCCGCTGTCGACCTCGGCCTTCTTGACCCAGTCGTTCAGGGTCTGCGGCGTGCAGCCGATCTTCGCCGCGATCGACATCACAGCCTGCCAACGCGACGAATGTTGGGCCTCGTTGTCGAGAACGAGTCGCACTGCCCGCTCGCGCACTTCTGGGGAAAACTTGTTCGTGGTCTTGCTCATGATGCTCCATCCTACTCAAGAGTTGGAGCCTCCGGCAAACCCGGCGCGGTTCATAGGGCCATACCCTGCCTCGCAACACCGAGGCAGGGTCGAGGGAAGTCAGGCCAGGCCTTCTTCCTTCAGCGCTTGCTGTACCGCTGGGCGGCCACCGATGCGCTGCACGTACTCGCCAAGTTTTGGCCAGGGCGACAGGTCCAACTTGAGGAAGTTGCACCAGCCCAGGAGCGTGAAGAAGTAGGCGTCGGCGACCGTGAATTCCTTGCCCACCAGGTAACCGGATTCTCCAATCCGATTTTGCGCCGCCGTCAGGCGGCTGGCGATCAGGTTGTCGAAGAATGGCCTTGCTTCGGCTGGCAGGCTCGGGCGGAAGAGCGGCGCGAGCGATTTGTGAACTTCGGTTGCAAGGAAGTTCAGTGTCTCGATGAGTTTCCAGCGACCCGGACCGGTCACGTCACCAAGTTTTCCGTCGGCTTTGTCTGCGATATACTGCAGTACGACTGCGGCTTCCGAGATCTTGGTGTCGCCATCCACGATGGTGGGCACCAGCCCCAGCGGATTGATCGTGGTGTAATCCAGTCCGTCAACCGTGTTGCCGTTGGGGCTCATGTCAACCTTCTTGCAGGTGACAGGCAACCCGGCTTCGATGCCGGCGATGTGGGCAGCCAGTGAACAGGCTGCGGGCATGTAGTAGAGGTCCATTTCTCAACTTCTCTTTCGTGATGTGTTGAAGTAGCGATTTCAGGTTCGGATGGCCTCGGTCAGAAGCGCCAGACCACGCCAACGCCGACCAGCAGGGGATCAAGCGTAGCTTTGGCGGCAGCAGGTGGTCCGCCGACGCCTAGCGTTCCGCTGACGTCGGTATCCAGCCAGATCTTTTTGACGTCGAAGTAGACGCCCATCCGGTCATTGATCATACTTTCAAAGCCCGCCTGAAGCACCACCCCCCAGCCGTTGTTCACCTTGAACCCGGCAACGTCCTTGCCCTCGTCGTCGAGGATGATGGTGTAGTTTACGCCCGCACCAATGTAGGGCTCGAACTTCCGGTTGCCGGTCGGAAACCGGTACTGAAGCGCCACAATCGCCGGGGCATAGGTCACGTCACCGAGATAGGCGCCGGCAAGGCTGCCCGCGCCACGGATCTCTGCCGTCGGCGGAATCCCGAAGGTGAAGCTGCCGGAAACCCGATCGCTGAAGCGGTAGCCGATGTCGAAGCTCAGCGAGTAGTTGTCGTCCACAGACACGTCGGCACCCGGAATCGGGGCTCCCGCAATCGACAGCTCCGCCCCGGGGCTGAAATACACCCCGACGGGCCCGCCGCGAAAATACCAGCCGCTATGGCCCGCATCCTGCGCAAGGGCGGGCATGCCGACCACCACTGAAAGACAAAGCCCCGTGATCGTTCCGAGTTGGCGCATGTGTTTCCTCCATGGTGTGTCAAGTTCCTGTTCGCTCCCGTCGTCAGATGGTCTTGCGCGCTAAAGAAGTTTCCGAAGTTCGGGCGCCGTCGCCAGAGCATCGTCCGTCACGAGATAGCCTTTCGACATCAGGCGACGGATGATCGCCATGTCGCGCGGTGCACCGAAGCAGATGGCACCGACCAGACGGCCATCGGCCACGGAAAAGCGCGTGAAGGCTTTCCCCTCGCCATTCCGCACGAGAACGCTGCCGCCCTCGGGCTGGATGTTACCGATCATCTGGATGTTCAGGTCGTACTGGTCGGACCAGAACCAGGTGTTGACGGCATAGGGCATTTCCTTGCCCAGGATGTTCCGCGCCGCCGCAGCGGCCTGGTCCTGTGCATTGGCCCAGGATTCCATGCGCGCGGGACGACCCTCGCCGATGCGCATCGCCGCCACATCGCCGGCAGCGAAGATGTTCGGGTCGGAGGTGCGCAGGAATTCGTCGACGACAATGCCGTTGGCAGTTTCAAGCCCGGCGTCGCGTCCTAGCGCGTCATTGGCGATCGCGCCGATCCCGACAACGATCACGTCCACCTGCAGCGTCTGGCCATTCGACAAGGTAACGGTCTCGATCCGGTCGCGACCGCCGACGCTTTCGATCTCCGTGTTCAGATGGACGACCGTGCCCTGCTCGCTGTGCACCTCGGCCAGCAGGGCGCCGACATCTGCCGGCAGGCTGCGGCCACAGAGACGGTCGGCGAGTTCGACGACGGTGGCCTGCATCCCCATCTTGCGCGCGGTGGCGGCAACTTCCAGGCCGATCCAGCCCGCGCCAATCGACAGGAGATGCTTGCCAGGCACCATCGCCGCCTTCAGGGCGGCCGCATCGTCTAGGCTGCGGAGGCAAAAGACGTTGCTCTTGCCGGCGAATGCTCCATCAAGCGTGCGGGCCCGGCTGCCGGTGGTGATCAGCAGCCGGTCATATGGCAGGCTCTCGCCGGAGGCGAGCTTCACCACCTTCCGGTCGCGGTCGATGGCTTCGGCGCGCTGCCCAAGCCGGACATTGATGTTCTGGCTGCGTGCGGCCTCCTCACCGAGAAGGCAGGTGCTGTTTGCGTCTGCGGCCCCCTGAAGCACGGCCTTCGACAGCGGCGGTCTCTCGTAGGGGTAATACGCTTCTTCCGACAGGATCGTGACCCCGCCTTCAAATCCCTCTTCCCGCAGCGTCCTGGCCGCCGATGCGGCAGCCTGGCCACCGCCGATGATTACCACCTGCTCCACGTCGATCCTCCCCATCGCACGATAATCAGTCGGCGCGGACCCCATCCGCGCCGACGTCCCTGTCCCCCCGGATCAGGAACCGACCTTGAAGCTTTCCGGGAACGGTGCACCCCAGGAACTGAAGATGCCGGGCTGATCTGCGCGCCACATGTAGGGCGGCGCCTTGCGGTCGACGCAGCGCGGCATCTCGCCGGACAACTCGTAGCGGTTGCCGTCGGGCGTGAAGAAGTAGGAATAGAGGTTCGAGCCGACGCCATGGCGCCCCGGTCCCGCCTCGGTCATCACACCGCCCCGTGCCACCTGATCGAGCATGAGCTTCATGAACTCGATGTTCGGGATCATCCAGGCGAGGTGGTCCAGCGTTTCGTGCGGCGCGCCGGCGAACATTGCCACGTCGTGGTGGAAGTCACCGACATGCATCCAGCAGGCAAGACGCCCCTGGCCGCCGGGAAACTCGACGATGTCGGAGGCGTGGAAATCGACGTGCTTCGTGAGGAACTCGATCGTCTGCGTCGCATCGGGTCCGACCCGCAGCGTGATATGGTCAAGATCGACCGGTGCCAGCGCGCCCAGCCGGTTGGCGACACGCGCGGCGGGGTTGTAGTAGTGCTTGCGCGCCTTGGAATCCAGCAGGGCGATCTGCATCTTCTGCTTCTGCGGCGGCAGGTCGAATTCGATGATCTTCTCGACGCCCGGATCGGGTGCGGTCATCTCGCGCACCTGCACGCCGGCATCGGTGACGCGCTTCTTGTAGTGCTTGAGATCGTCTTCGTCATCCGCCGCGATGGCAAAGCTGATGACGCCGGTCCCGCCCTCGGTCACGGCAACATCGAAGGTGCCGTCGGTTCCACAGGTCAGGTACACGACGCCGTCCTGCCGGGCGATTTCTTCCAGCCCGAGAACTTCGGTGTGAAAGCGCACCGATTCATCGAGGTTCTTGACGCGCAGCCGCGCGTGGGAAAGTTTCTGAAGAGCCATGCTGTTCCTCCCTCCGGACAGATCTGGTTAAGTTCAAAGCCCCGCCTGAAGCGATTTTTCCATGAAGGTAAGGCGATCGTTGCCCCACCACATTTCATCCCCCACGATCATCGTGGGCATCCCGAAGACGCCGGCTTCATGCGCGGCCTGCGTTCCGGCCTCGTAGCGGTCTGCCGCTTCGGGCGAGGCCACCCAGGCCGTCACGGTCTCGGGGTTCCAGCCGAACTGCCGGGCAAGCCCGGCCAGAAGCGCCGGATCGGCGGGATCGGCGCCCTCGCCCCAGACCCGCGCCCATGCGACCCTGATGAAGGCCTCGCCCTCGCCGTGATCTGCGGCAAAGAGGAACGCCTTGTTCAGCGGCTCGGACGCCAGCGACTTCGGAAAGACCAGAGGCACATCATAAATGGCCGCCCAGCGATCCAGATCCTTGCGCAGGTAGCTCAGTTTCAACGGAATGGTGACATTGGCCGGCCCGGTATTGCCGGCCAGAAGCTTCAGCCGGGGAAGGTTCGCCACATGCGGACGAAACTCCAGCCCGTATTTCCGGCAGAGTCCCGGCACCTGCTGGAAGGCCAGATAGGCGAAGGGGCTCATGAAGTCGAAGTAGAAGTCCAGCGCGCGCGCGGTCATTTCGCTCCCTCGGAGGCAAGCTCGGCGGCCAGTTTCGCCCATTGCCGACCCGATTCGCGCGCGCCTTCCAAATAGGCCTCGGGGACCAGGGAATAGGGCGCGCGGCAGGGCCCGGCCTTCATCCAGCCGGCCGCATCCATCCGCGCTTTTTCGATGCCGATGTTGTAAACTGAGAAGTCCTTGAACGAGCCGTTCGGGAACAGCGTGCGATAGGTCATGCCGATCCGGTCGGTCAGCGCCTTCGCGCTAGTCCAGTCGCCGGTTTTCCGGGCCTTGGCCACTAGGTCGCGCAGTTGAATCGCAGGGGCCGGACCGCAGACCGCACCACTGGTCCAGAATGCCGTGCACGCCTCGGGGTCGAGTCGTGCGGCGGCATAGTAATCAACGTCAAGCGGCATCAGCCGTATCCTGCGCTTGGTCAGGTTCAGGTCGGCATAAAGCGCGGCCGTATTGATGTACTTGGCCGAGACGACCTGCGGGATCTCGGAGATCTGCGCCCAGAAAGCACGGGGAAACTCGAACTTGAATGCCTCCGGGTTGGCATAGGCGCAGATCGCCACATCCGGGCAGGCCGCCGCCACATCGCGGAAGAACTGCACCGCGGTCGACACATCGGGCTGGACCCACATGGGCAGGCCCAGCATGACGCCATCGACACCGATCTCGCGTGCTGCGCGGGTCATGCGGATCGTGTCCCGCGTGTTAAGGGCGGTCGTGCCACCGAAGACCGGAATACGGCCGCGCACCGTCTCGACCAGAGTGCGCATGAATGCTTCTTTCTCTTCCCAAGTCGTGGTTGCGGCCTCGCCCAGTGTGCCAAGCGACAGGATGCCGTCGACGCCCGCCGCGACCAATGCCTCCGCAGCGCGCGCGGCTTCGTCTAGGTCGACGGTATCGACGGCGTTCGGATCGGAGGCACCTGGCTTCGACGGTGTGGGCATGATCGCCCAACAACCGGTAACGTCATCCACAGTAAGCAATTCGCGTTTCATCAAGGGTCTTCCTTTGCAAGGGCGCATAGGTTGCACCGACTGCGGTCGCAGTCAGCGACAGGCTTGCTTCTCAGAGCGGTATCGCGTTGCCGCGGTCTTCCCGCCAGAGTCCAAGCTTTTCCTGGCAAACGCGATCAGAGTATGAGAACAGCACCGCGTCGCCGTCGGCCTCATGCGTAACGGTCTTCCAGCTTGGCACCACAAACACGTCCTTCGGCCCCCATTCATAGGTCTTGCCGGCAATGATGCTGCGCCCCGTGCCTTCGGTTACGACGAACACGGTGGCATCGGTCGAACGGTACCGCTGAGTCTTGAACCCCTTCGGCAGAAGCTGAAGACAGGGCGAGATCGTCGGCATCGCCCAGCCGCCATCCACGGGATTGATGTAGCGCATCTTGATGCCGTGGCAGGGATCGATCTCTCCCTGCTTTTCCAGATGAGCCAGCGCCTCGCGCGAACGCTCATACGGATAATTGAAGATCGGCGAGGCAAGCCGCGTCCGTTCATAATCGACCGGCAGCATGTTTGCGCCGAAACGCCAGGTGCTGTCCTCGGTCTGGCGGGTTATCGGCTGCTGGTCCTCGTGATGCTCCTCGGCGAACGATGCGTCGAAGACGGAAACGATCGGGATGTCGAGGCCGTCCAGCCAGATCATCGGCGCGCCGGATTCGTTGCCGTGGTCATGCCATGCGCCGGGGGGAGTGATCACGAAATCACCGAACTGCATGACCGTGCGCTCGCCATCGACCGAGGTCTGGGCACCCGAGCCCTCCATCACGAAGCGCAGTGCCGACTGGCTGTGTCGGTGCGCCGGGGCGACCTCGCCCGGCATGACGATCTGGAGGCCCGCATAGAGAGAGGTGGTGATGCGGGATTGACCCCGCAGGCCGGGGTTTTCCAGCACGAGAACGCGCCGTTCCGCTTCCTTGGCGGTGATGAGGCCGCCGGCTTCCAGCAGGTAGGACTTCGCCTCGTCGAAATGCCACAGGTGGGACACACATGCGCTGTGCGGTTCCGGGGTGATTATGTCCGACAGAACCGTCCAGAGTGCGGTGTAAGAAGAATTGTCGATCTTGTCGTAGAATTTCCGCCGTTCTGGCGATTCTGCCGGTTTCTCGGTTAGCGTCATTGGGTTCCTCCACTATGGACCCGCCCCGAGGCGGGCATGCATTCCGTTTTTCCTAGAACTGGAATTCCGGAGTGGTCACGGTCAGACCATCCAGTTCCGGCGTCAGCTTGATCTGACATGCCAGGCGGCTGTTCTCCTGACGGTTGGCGGCAAATTCCAGCATGTTCGCCTCCGAATCGCCCATGGGCGGAATACGGGGCAGCCAGGCGGCATCCACATAGACCTGGCAAGTGGCGCAGGCACATGCCCCGCCACAATCAGCGTCGATGCCCGGAACGCCGGACAGGGACGCCGCCTCCATCAGGGACCGCCCCTCAGGCGCCGCAACCGCGCGCCGCTCGCCGGACGCGTCCACAAAGACCAGATTGATAGCCATCAGGAAGTCCCCCCCAAACCGAAGCCGCTTCGCGTGAAGCAACTCAAGACCAGTAGACCTGGCGCTGAGGCTCCCCCCCCGTCCAGGCCACGTCTGCTTTGCGGTTCTCCGCCCTGTAGATGGGACGGACAACTTATCAAGCATGCATACTATCTCCTAGCGCGCTTCTCGGGGCGCGTCAAGCCGATTGCGGCCTGGCTTTCCCGGCCCATTCCGGAACCAGTCTGCGGCAAGATCGCATGCTATCGGTGATTGCGCTTGCGGTCGCTCGCAAGCATACTTACATTCGGTATGACCATCATCGTCGGCGCCGGGCTGTGCCAGTGATTGACCCACCGACGTGACAAAGGGCCCTGCGGGATGAACGATCTTACTGTGCTGAACCCACTCGGAATCCTGGATTCAGGCGAGCGCCAGAAGGTCTTGACCCAACATCCCGCACACCTGATTCGGCGAACCTACCAGATATTCCTGTATTGCTTCGACGAGGCCATGGCCGGCCTCAACCTTTCGCCGATGATGTGGATCATGATCGCGACGGCCCGGAACTATCCCGGCCTGTCGGTCACGGAACTTGCCCGGAGCGCGGTGGTGGACAAGGCAAGCTGCGGCAGGACAGCCACGATGCTTGAAAAGCGCGGGCTGCTGCTGATCCGGAAAAGTGACACCGATGGCCGCCAGAAGGTTCTGGAACTGACCCCGGCCGGTGTGGCACTGGCCATCAAGGGGGAAGGCCGGGTCGAGCGCTTGCGGTCGCTGCTGCTGGATCAACTGGATAAGGATGAGAAGGACCGGTTCGTCGGGCAGTTGGCCAGCTACGTCCAGAAATCCGGGAAATTCACGCGATCGTCGATTCCCGAATTTCCGGGCCCTGACAGCGATTGATTGGCGTCAGGGGCTGACCGGAGGTTTCCCGGTCAGCCGGTCTGGAGATCAGTTGATCTGAATGTCCATGGCGCCGATCCGGTCGATCCAGGCGTGCATCCGGTTTCCAGGCAGAACCTGACCCACGCCCTCGGGTGTTCCGGTGAAAATCACATCGCCGACTTCGAGCGTGTAGAAGCGACTGGCCATCTCGATCAGTTCCGGCACGCCAAGCACCAGATCGCGGGTATTGGCTTTCTGCCGGGTCGCCCCATCAACCTTAAGCTCGAAGTCCAACTGGGACGGATCGGGGATCTCGTCGGCCGTGACCAGCCAGGGGCCGAGCACCGAGTAGGTATCCACCGATTTGCGCATGCTGCGCTCCTCGGCACCGCGCACCGTCATGTCCAGCCCGATCGCGTAGCCCGCGACGTGTTCAAGCGCGTCCTTTGCCGCCACGCGATCAGCCCGGCGGCCGATGATCACCGCGAGTTCGATCTCGTGGTCAGAGCGACGGTCGGGGAAGCGCAGCGTAACAGGGTCGCACGGCCCGATCAGACTGCTCGTGGCCTTGAGGAAAAGGCCCGTCTCTTGGATGACGCGGATCTGCGCGGCATTGTTCTGGTGCAGTTCCTTCTGCTCGCGCGCTTCCTCGAGGTGCTTGACGTAATTGACCGGCGCCGCCACCAGCTTGCCGGGGTTCGCCACGGGAGACTCGAGGGAGACCTCGGCGATCTTCCTGCGCTTGCCGCTGCGCGACGCCTCCGCGAAGGCAGGCAGCAGCCGGTCGAGATGCGCAATCATCGGGTCGTGCCGCGGCAGCGGGTAGCGCACTTCCGGCAGCAGATCCAGCGCGGCGGTCACATCAACGACCTCGTCGCCTTCGACAAGCCCGACGCGAGTCTTGTTGAAACGGCAAATCTTCATCCTGGTTTCCCCAATCCGTGATCCCGTCACCACTTGCCATGGCTTCGAATGCTCCGGCCGCCCCATGGGCAGGGCCGGAGCCTTTATCCTTGTTCCGTCTCTTTGCCCGCAGGCTCAGGCGAGCCTTACAGGGAACAGTTCCAGACCCCGGAACCGCGTGTTGTGCTGGAAGCGCACCTTGCCGTTGCGCGTCAGCGTCGGCAGCTCCCGCAGCACGGTGGGAACCGCGATCGAGGCTTCGAGCCGCGCCAGCGGCCGCCCCAGACAGACGTGGATCCCGGCACCGAAGCCGACATGGTTGTTCGGCCGGCGCGAAAGGTTCAGCCTGTCGGGGTTGTCGAAGATCCGTTCGTCGCGGTTTGCCGAAGCCTGGCACAGGACGACTTCGGTGCCGGCGGGTAGCGTCCCGTTGCCGCTTTCAAGAACCACCTCCTGAGTCGTGCGGCGACCCTGAAGCTGCAAGGGCGTGATGAACCGGATCAATTCCTCCAGCGCGGGCGCGATCGGCGCCGCGCCGTCGCGCAGTTGCGCCAGGCTTTCGGGATCGTCCATCAGGAAGTGGATCGACTGCGAGATGAGGTTCGTCGTGGTCTCGTGGCCGCCGTTCAGCGTCACGATGCACATGTGCAGGATCTCGTCGTCGCTGACTTCGACACCCTCGCGCTGGGCTGCGGCCATCGCGCAGAGGATGCTTTCGGTCGGGTCGATCGCCGGCCGCGACTTGATCTCGTCCAGGAACGGGCGCAGGTAGTTCTTGAATTCGGTGACGGCGTCGTGCCCTTCGGCGATCGCGGTTTGCGGCACCTTCGGGTTCAGCGGGAACAAGACCTTGCGGCCGACGGCCTGGATATAATCCGCGTCCTCGACCGGCACGCCGATGATCTTGCAGATCAGCGCCACCGGAATCCGGAAGGCGAAGTCGCGGACGAAGTCGAACTCGCCCATCTTCTTCACCTTCTCGATCTCGCGATCCACAACTTCCTGGGTGAACCTGGAAAGCATCTGGATCGAGCTCTGCGCGAAGAACGGGTTGACGATGTTGCGCAGACGGTCGTGATCCGGATTGTCGCGGAACAGCATCGTCGAGGTGTGGTGCTCAAGAAGCGGACCTTCGCCGAAACGCTTGCGGAACTGGTCGCCCTTGTAGACGAGGCCGCTCAGGTCACGCCAGATCTGGCGCACGTCGTCATAGCGGGTCAGCAGCACGCTGCCGTCTTCCTGGGTGTGGACCGGATCGCCGTCGCGAAGCAGGCGGAAATAGCGGCTCGGATTGTCGAAATAGTCTTCAGGAGGGTTGAAGAGGTTGAAGGCGCGGGCCTTGTCGGACAGGGCTTCGTCAACTGCGGTGTTCACGGTCATCTGTTCATCCTGATGTTGCGCTTGGACAACGGTTGAGATTGTGGGCTCGACATCATTTCCGCCACTGTCGCATTCGGGCTGATGATGTCCTAGCATACATGGCGCGTTCAAGCAGTGCCCGCTTCTTCTGTGGTCCGGCCCATGGCTGAAGCCACGGGCCGGACCTGATCATTCCCTCTGGCCGCCGGTTACAGAGGATACTGCTGGGTCGGCTGCTCGATCGTGAGCCACTTCAGCTCGGTGAATTCCTCGATTACCGCCTGGCTGTCGAAACGACCCCATCCGCTTGCCTTGGTCCCGCCATAGGGGGCTTGCGCCTCGTTGGCGACGGTCGCGCCGTTGATGTGCACCGAACCGGTCTGGATGCGCATCGCCACGTCCATTGCTCGGGTAATGTCGTTGCCGAACACGGCGGCCGAGAGACCGTATTCCGTGTCGTTGGCAACGTGCACCGCCTCGTCTGCGTCCTTGACCCGGATCACCTGCAGGATGGGGCCGAAGGCTTCCTCGGAGTAGATGCGCATCTTCGAGGTGACGCCATCCAGCACAGTCGCCGACATCAGCGTGCGGTCTGCGTGACCGCCGGACCTGAGCTTCGCCCCCTTCGCCACCGCGTCGTCAAGCAGCGCGTTCAACCGGTCGGCGGCACCCTGGCTCACCACGGGGCCAAGCGCGCAGGCGGCCTGGGTGCGCGGGTCGCCGGCCTGAAGCTGGGCAGCGCGTGCCGCAAGCTTCTCGACGAAGGCGTCGGCGATCGGATCTTCGACGATGACCCGCTCGGTCGACATGCAGATCTGGCCCTGGTAGAGGAAGGCCCCGAAGATCGTCGCGTTCACTGCGCCGTCGATGTCGGCATCGCGCAGCACGACCATCGGCGACTTGTCGCCAAGCTCCAGGATGCACCGCTTGAGATGGCGACCGCATTTCTCGCCGATGATCCGGCCGACGTTGGTCGAGCCGGTGAAGTTGACGCGGCGCACCGCCGGGTGGGCGATCATGCTCTCGATGACTTCGGGGGCGTCCTTCGGATCGTTGGTCACGAAGTTCAGCGTTCCGGCCGGAAAGCCTGCGGCATAGACTGCCTCTGCCACCAGGGCATGCGTCTTGGGCGAGGTTTCCGAGGCGCGGAACACGACCGTGTTGCCGCACATCAGCGGATAGGCGATGGCGCGCGCCGCCAGCACGATCGGCCCGTTCCACGGCACGATCGACAGGATGACGCCGACCGGCTGGCGCACGGTCATCGACAGCGTGCCCGGCTTGTCCGAGGGAATGGTGCGCCCCTGGATCTGCGTGGTCATCGCTGCGGCTTCGCGGAACACATTCGCCGCAAGCATCACGTTGAAGCGCGCCCAGAGTTCGCCGGCGCCAACCTCGCCCTTCATCGCGACGACGAAGTCTTCGGTGCGCTTCTCGATTTCATCGGCGGCGCGCATCAGCAGCACGCGACGCTGGCCCGGACCGGTCTGGGACCAGGTCGCAAAGGCGCGTTGCGCCGAATCGATCGCCGCCAGTGCATCCTCCGGCTTCGCCGCGGCGCCCTGGGTCACGACCTCACCGGTCACCGGCGAGCGGCGGGCGAAGGTGGCGTTGTCGGTCGCGCCGCGCGCCTCGTTGTCGATATAGAGCAGGGTATCCATTGCGTTTCCTCCTGTTGGTTTCCTGGTGCCTGGGCCTGGCAGTCAAGCCGGGCGCAACAGCCATCGTCCGGCGCGGGCCGGTCTAGGAAAGTCGATCATCTCTGTTCCGGGGCAGGTTCGATCCGATAACCGGGCTCGAACCTGCCCCGACCGATTCAGGCGTTACCGAAGGCTTCGACCAGTTCGGCGCCCATGTTTGCGGACGCAAAGCCCCGCATGCCGATACCGCCATCGAAGTTCAGCACGCCACCGGTTCCGGGCTGGTTGTCCTTGCGGTTTGCGAAGAAAACATAGGCGCCGGCATATTCCCGGGCGTGAAACGCCCGCTCGAGCGGCAGCATCTGTTTCATCAGGTCGTTCAGCGGCAGTTCCGAGAACTTGTGCCCCGCCTGGCCAAGGGCGCCGATGCCGGCCAGGTTGCTGCCCCCGATGCCGCCGGGGGCGACGCCGTTCACCCGCACATGCGGTGCGAATTCGTGCGCCATCTGCTTGATCATGCCGACCACCGCATGTTTCGTCGCGGTATAGAGAACACCGCCGCCGCCAGGGTAGAACGATGCGTTCGAGGCGGTGAAGATCATCTGCCCCTTGGATTTGTACAGTTCGGGCAGCGCCGCCTTCGCTGCAAGGACGTAACCCTTGACGTTGATAGCGAACATCTCGTCGAAAGCGGTGACAAGCGCGTCATCTTCGGTCGAGACCAGCGATTTCGACCAGTCCCAGACACCGGCATTGCCGACCAGGGTATCCAGCTTGCCAAATGCCTTGACACATTCGGCGACGGCCCGCTTGTTGTCAGCGATTTCGCGCACATCACCGGCAATGCCGATGACCGCACCGCCGAGTGCCTTGGTCACTTCCTCGATGCGTTCCTGCGAGCGGTCGAAGATCGCGACACGCGCGCCCTCCTCGACATAACGCTCGACGATTGCCCGACCGAGACCCGATCCGCCTCCGGTCACGAGCGCGACCTGATCCTTGAGCTGCATTGCGTTCCCTCCTTTGGCTTCCGCCGTGTGTCAGCAGTCTATGTAGATCATGTCGTTCTCGATCTTCGCCGGGAAGACCTTGAGAGCCTCACAGGCGGGAAGAGCCTTGACCTGACCCGTCCTTACACAGAACTTCGCGAAGTGCAGGCTGCACTCGACGATCCCGTCCTCGAGAAAGCCGTCCGCCAGCGACCAGGTGTCGTGGGTGCAGGTGTCCTGGACGGCGTGCACCTTGCCATCCACCTTGCAGACCAGGATCGGTTCGCTAGCCCCAGAAAACTGCTTCATTTCTCCCTCCGGCAAATCTGCCGAAGGGAAAGCCTTTGTCCACGCCATTTGCGCCCCTATCAGAAGAAGAAGCTGAGGTTGTTCGAGAGGATCGTGCTCTGATCCACCAGGATCTTGCGGCTCGCGATCTCGAAACCGGCTTCGCTGTCAACGCGTCGCAGAACATCCTGACGCTCGCAGGCAAACACGTCTTCCTGGCGTTCTTGCCGCGTGCGGTAGACAATCATCGCCGACACGACATTCAGGGTGTTTTCGCTCTCGGGGACGATCATCACGTTGCCGACCAGGTAGCGGAGCCGCGATGCCGGGTTCTCGGACCAGCCCACATCCGACATGATCTTCTTGATCCGGCCCTTCATCGTGAACCAGTTGTCGTCAAAATGCGCGAAGCCGTTTTCGTTGGTGTATTCAAAGGCGACTTCCCGCATGATCTTGGTCGAGCGGATCGGCATCCAGTAGCGCAGATCCGAGGCGAGAAGGCCGAACCATTCCTGGTAACGGCGATCCGTCAGCAGCTTGGTCTCCCAGTACAGGAACTGTTCGACCTCGTGCTGAAGTTCAAGGGAAACGGGCTTCGGCTTGCGCTCGAAGGCGGTCTTGAAGGTAGTATCGAGCATGGTTTCCTCCCACTGCATTAGGGTGTCTGCCGGTCTTGCCGGCAGACGATCTGACTAGTCAGCGGACTGTCGCCGCCAGTGGAGCGTTATTCCGCCGCAACCGCCAGCGGCTTGATCTTGTTGATCGCGGGCCAGTCCGGGGCGGTCATGATCTGGGTCCAGTAGCGATACAGGCCGCGCGCCGATTCCTCGCCATAGGTGTAGGCGAAGCTGACCCCCGGGAAGCCCTCGGGGTTCTCGGTCGTGATCGTGTGGGTGGCCATCTCGATGTTGAACTTCTGCTGCTGGGCGACATGGCCCCTAAGAACCTGCTGGATGTCGCACCAGTTCTCGCCATCGTCCTGCTCGAAGACGCCGCCCGCCGTGAAGGTGCGCGAAATGTTGCGGCTCCATTCCTCCTTGATCTCGTCCGGGGCGGTCTTGTCCACCAGGGCAAACGTCCAGACCTCGATCTCGTTCGGGCCGCGCGGCTGCCACATGCGGACCGTGTTGATCCCCGTCAGGAACGACAGGTTCGGGAAGATGTTGGTGTGACAGAGATGCACATCCGTCCGCGACTTGCCCAGGCGGCGCGTCGCTTCCTCGTAAGCCGGTCCCGAGGTCAGGTATTCTGTCACTTTCGGCCCGAGGATCGTCATGAAGAACATCGGGTTGCGCAGGAACAGGCCGCAGCCGTGGCCGTTCGACATGTGCACGTTCAGGCCCTCGGTCGGCGGCGCGACCTGCGACAGATCCACGTCGTCCGGAACGCCGGCCATGATGCCGGACAGGTGCGAGGTCGTGCCGGCGTGATAGGCGTCAGAAGCGAACTGCTCGGCCGCGAACTTCCAGTTGCAGGGAATGACCCATTTCTGGATACCCGGCACCGCCTCGGTGCCGCCTTCGCAGCGGTCCAGCATGATGTCCATGTAGAACTTGGCTTCGCCGAGATACTCGTCAAGCGACGGGGCTTCGGCATCCCAGTTCGCGAAGATCAGACCCTTGTAGGTCTCGACCCGCGCCTGCTTCGGACCCCATTCCTTCTTGTTCAGGCAGCCACCGAAGGCCTCCTGCTCCATCGGGACGCTGACCAGATCGCCGCCCTGGTTGTAGGCCCAGCCATGGTAGGTGCAGGTGAACGCCTTCGCATTGCCCGAGTCGGCGCGGCAGATGCGCATGCCGCGATGCCGGCACTGGTTCAGGAAGACGCGGATGCTTCCATCCTTCTGCCGCGACACGACGACAGGATCCTCGCCAATGTAGGACGTGATGAAGTCACCCGGCTTGGCAATCTGCGACTCGTGGCCCATGCAGATCCAGGTGCGGGCGAAGATGCGTTCCAGCTCAAGCTTGTAAAGCGATTCGTCCGTGTAGATCTTCGGATTGTAGACCCCGGATTTCTCGTCGATCATCCCGAGAATTTCCGCGTCGGAATACGCGCCTGAGGCGCTGTGCACGCTGGCATTCATTTGGACTTCCTCCCGTTGAAACAAAGATTGGCTGTGGCCCCCCGAGCGACCCCTCCGCGAGCCGCAAGCCTTGAGGGTGTCATTAGCGCAATCCGGAAATTCCGACAAGAAAAAAAGCATGCTTCCAATTTTTCGGGGGTTGGCTATGATCCAGGGGCCGGCTCTGCGGGAGGCAAGTGCCGGGTTGACGCAGGAATCGAAGGGGGAGGACGAGCATGGGAAGACTGTTTTCGGCGCGATTCGCGGCCGCCGCGCTGGCGGGCTGTCTGGCATCGGGCAATGCTTCGGCGCAGGTCGAGGCGATTGCGACCCCGCCTGCGGGATCCGTTTGGAACACGATGGCCTCAGTCATCGCCGCCGAGGCCCGCAAGGCGGACGGCGGGCGGCTGGTCGTTCAGCCCTATGGCGGCAACGGCCAGATGATGCAGGCCGTCAACGACGCGCTGGCCGAATATTCTCTGAACGATATCAACGATGTGATTACCGCCGTCAGTGGAACCGGCGAATATTCGGCACCGATGCCGAACCTGCGGGTCGTGGCCAGGATCAATCCCTTCCCGGTCGGGCTTTTCGTGCGTGCCGATTCGGGAATGACCCGCGTGTCCGATCTCAAGGGCATGCGCGTTCCTTCCGGCTGGGAGGCGTTTCCCCTGAACCGCCCACTGGTCGGCGCGCTGCTTGAGGCCGACGGTATCAGCTATGACGAGGTGATCGGCGTGCCGATGCCCGAACTGATCCGCGGCGCGGACGCGCTGGTGTCCGGCCAGACGGATGCGGCCTTCTTCGCGGTGGGCGGGCCGAAGGTGGCCGAAGTCAGCGCCTCGGTTGGCGGGGTCCGCTTCCTGGAGGTCGCCTCGGACGAGGCGGCGCTGGCGGCTGTGCGCAGGCATCGGCCAACCTACTACTTCTCGGAAGTCACGCCGGCACCGGTTCGGGTAGGCATCGAGAAGCCGATCATGATGCTGACCTGGGACAACGTGCTGGTGGTCGGCGCGCATGTTCCCGACGAGCAGGTCAAGGCGCTGCTGGCAGCGATCTTCGACAACCGTGACGCGATCATGGCGGCCTATCCGCCCCTCGCCGCGCTGAACGTCGAGACCGCCTATGTGGATTACCCCGGTGTGGAATACCATCCGGGGGCCGAGGCATTCTTCGCCGAGCGTGGCGTGGCAAGGACGCCCACAAACTGACGGGACTGTTGCGGCCGGGCGGGCCAGACAGAGGCCAGTGCCCCGCCGCGCTTCTGCATCACGACAACTCGTCCAGTGGGGACTTCGAGGTGACACAGACAAACAGCGTCCGGCCGATGGCTGTCCGCCCTGTCATCGTACAGGGGCTGGCGGTCGCCCTGACCCTTATCGCCATCGCCTTCGCGCTGGACATGCCCAGTCGCCTTGGCCTCTACATCTACACCGAGCAGGTGCTCGCCGCGGCTCTAGGCGTCGGCCTGGGCCTGGTCTTCCTGATCGAACGCCGCGGCAGCGACGGGACCGAGCGCGCGGTTCAGGGACAACTGGCCGACTGGGTGCTTGCCGCCCTCGGGCTGGGGATCTCGCTATACGTTTCGTTCCGCTACGTCGATCTGATCGGCCGCGCGATGTCGGCCTCGGCGGATGTGGTGGCCATTGCCGCCATCCTGTTCCTTCTGGTGCTCGAGGGCCTGCGGCGGGTCGTGGGCTGGGCGCTGGTGCTGGTGGTGATGGGCATTGCCGGCTACGGGCTGGTCGGCCATCTGGTGCCGGGTTCGCTGCAAACTCGGCATGTTGCGCCCGAGCAGCTGCTGACCTACGTCGCCTTCGATGCCAATGGCATGCTGGGCCTCACGCTCAACGTGGCCGTGACCGTCGTGGTCGCCTTCGTGCTGTTCGGGCAGATCCTCATGCGCGCGGGCGGCGCCGAGTTCTTCAACGACATCTCCCTCGCCGCGCTGGGGCGTCGCCGGGGCGGGGCGGCCAAGATCTCGATTCTCGCCTCGGCCCTGTTCGGAACGATTTCCGGTGTGGTGGTTTCCAACATCGTGGCGACCGGCGTCGTCACCATCCGGCTCATGACCCGGTCGGGGTATCGGCCGGCCATGGCCGCGGCGGTGGAAGCCGTTGCCTCGACCGGAGGCCAGATCGCGCCGCCGGTCATGGGCGCCGTTGCCTTCCTGATGGCCGATTTCCTTCAGGTGCCCTATGCGGAGATCGCGCTTGCCGCCGTCATCCCGGCCGCGCTTTACTATCTGGCGCTCTACTTCCAGGTCGATCTCGAGGCCGCCGCATCCGGTATCGCCCCCCTGCCCGATGACGAGATTCCCTCTGCCGGCCGAACGCTGCGCCGCGGCGGCATCTTCATCCTGCCCTTCGTGGTCATGGTCGGCGCATTGTTCTGGCTCGGCCAGCGGCCGGAAACGGCCGCGCTCTGGGCAACCGGCGCGGCCCTGATCTGCGGCGTCGTCTTCGGCTATGGTGGCCAGCGGATCGCCCTTCGCGCGATCTGGCAATCGCTGGTGGAAACGGGATTCGCGATGACCGACATCCTGATGATTTCGGCGGCCGCCGGGTTCATCATCGGCGTTCTCAACGTCACTGGCCTGGGCTTTGCCGGCACTTTCGCGCTGGCAGAGATCGGCCAGGGCAACCTGCTGCTGCTTCTGGTCCTGACCGCGGTCGCCAGCCTGGTGCTGGGCATGGGCATGCCGACGGTCGCGGTCTACCTGCTGCTGGCGGTTCTTCTCGCCCCGCCGCTTGTCGAGGCCGGCGTCTCGCCGATCGCCGCCCATTTCTTCATCTTCTACCTCGGCATGATGTCGATGGTCACGCCCCCGATCGCCATCGGCGCCTTCTTCGCGGCCGCCCTTGCCAAGGCGCCGCCGATGCAGACCTCGCTCGTCGCGATGCGGCTGGGCTGGACGGCCTATATCGTGCCGTTCCTTTTCGTGGTCTCGCCGCCGCTGCTGATGCAAGGCAACGCGACAGAGATCCTCATGGCCGCAGGTGCGGCGACCGGCGGGGTCTACGCGGTATCGGCGGCCCTGGCGGGCTGGTTCGGCGGTCGCATCGACGGCATCCGGCGCGTGCTTCTTGCCGTGAGCGGTGCGCTGCTTCTGCCGCTGCCCCTGGGCGGACTTCCCCTTGCCGCGGCCCACGGGCTGGGACTGGGGATGCTGGCACTGCTCTGGTTCCTGCGCAGGATGCCGCCCGCAATGCCGCAGCCCGTCCAGCCCGTCCAGCCCGAGCAAGAACCCTGATATGATACCCTGTGAAAAGGTCAGCCAACCGATGGACTACTGCTTTCCGCCGCCGCCCGTTCCCAGCCTGCCGGTCGCCGGCACCGAAGCGCGCTTTCCCGTGCGGCGCATCTTCTGCGTCGGACGCAACTATGCCGAACACGCGCGCGAGATGGGCAAGGACCCGGATCGCGACCCGCCGTTCTTCTTCACCAAACCCGCCGATGCCGTGGTCGAGGACGGTCAGACGGTTGCCTATCCCCCCGAGACGCGGAACTTCCACTATGAGGCGGAACTGGTGGTCGCCATCGACAAGGCCGGCACGGAGATCCCGGAGGATCGGGCGCAGGAGCACATCTTCGGTTATGCGGTCGGCAACGACCTGACGCGGCGCGACCTGCAACTTGCCGCGCGCGAGGCAGGCCGTCCCTGGGACTGGGGCAAGGCCTTCGACCGTTCTGCCGTGATCGGCCCGATCCACCCGGTCGCGGAGGTCGGCCATCCCGGCCACGGCGCGATCAGCCTTAGCGTCAACGGCACCGTCCGGCAGCGCGCCGACCTTGCCGACCTGATCTGGTCGGTGCCGGAGATCGTCTCGATCCTGTCGCGCTCGATGGAAATCCGCCCAGGCGACCTGGTGATGACCGGCACGCCCGCGGGCGTGGGGGCAATGCAGGTCGGCGATGTCTGCGTGGTCTCGATCGACGGTCTCGGCCAGATTGTCACGACGATCGGGCCACGGGCATGAGGAGCAACTGAGATGACCATGCGCCTGCACAACTTCTTCCGGTCCTCAACCTCGACGCGCCTCAGGGCCGCGCTGAACCTCAAGGGGCTTGCGACCGACTATGTCTCCTATGCGCTCCGCAAGGGCGAGACCCGGGCACCCGGCTTTCTGGCGATGAACCCGGCCGGGCTTGTGCCGGTGCTGGAACTCGATGACGGAACGGCGCTCGTGCAATCCCTGGCGATCATGGAATGGCTCGACGAAACCCAGGCCGGGCCGCCGCTGCTGCCGAAGGATGCCGAGGGTCGCGCCCGAGTGCGGGCGCTTTCCTGCATGATCGCCTGCGAAATCCATCCGCTGAACAACCTGCGAGTGCTCAATCGCCTGACAGAGCAGTTCGGCGCCGACGAGGACGCGCAGAAGCTCTGGTTCGTCCACTGGGTCGAGACCACGTTCGATCCGCTTGAAATCATGCTGGCCGAGGACAGTCGCACCGGCGCATATTGCCACGGCGACACCCCCGGCCTTGCCGACTGCTGCCTCTACGCCCAGGTCTGGAACAACCGCCGTTTTGCGATCGACACCAGCCGCTGGCCCACGATCGCGCGAATCTTCGACGCGCTCGATGCGCTGCCCGCCTTCCGCGATGCCGCGCCGATGAACCAGCCCGATGCAGTGTGACCCCATGTCCGTAGCACCCGAAGCGATCTCGCCCTCTCCTGCCGTCGGCCTGTTGCAGCGCGCCGGGGATCTTTCGCATCTGGAGACATTGCACCGGCGGCTCCTGTGGCTGTCCTGCTGGACGATCCACAACGCCAATCACCTGCGCGACAAGGACGAGCGCGACGTGAAGGTCGGGGGGCACCAGGCGTCCTCGGCCTCGATGGCCGCGATCCTCACCGCGCTCTATTTCCATGCCCTGCGCCCCGAGGACCGCGTGGCGGTAAAGCCGCATGCCGGCCCGGTCTTCCATGCAATCCAGTATCTGATGGGCAACCAGACCCGAGACCGGCTGGAGAATTTCCGCGGCTATGGCGGGGTGCAAAGCTATCCCTCGCGCACCAAGGACGTGGACGACGTGGATTTCTCGACCGGCTCGGTCGGGCTTGGCGCGGCGATCCCGATCTTCTCCAGCCTGGTGCAGGACTATCTTCAGGGCCATGGCCGGACTGCACAACTGGGCCGCATGGTGGCGCTGATCGGTGATGCGGAACTGGACGAGGGCAACATCTACGAGGCCCTTCAGGAGGGCTGGAAGCACGATCTGCGCAACGTCTGGTGGGTGATCGACTACAACCGGCAGAGCCTTGACGGCGTGGTGCGCGAGGGGCTTTTCGGACGCATCGAGGCAAGTTTCGCGGCCTTCGGCTGGCGGGTGGTGCGGCTGAAATACGGGGCGCTGCAACGGGCTGCCTTCGCCGAACCCGGCGGCGCGAAGCTTCGCGACTGGATCGACGCCTGCCCGAACGCGCTTTATTCGGCGCTGACCTTCCAGGGCGGGGCGGCATGGCGCCGACGGCTGATGGAGGATCTGGGCGATCAGGGCGCGGCCTCTGCGCTGATCGAGGCGCGCAGTGACGCAGATCTTGCGGCGCTGATGGAGAACCTCGGCGGCCACTGCCTTGCCAGCCTTTGCGAGGCCTTCGATGCCGCGACCGGCGAACAGCCGACTGTCTTCCTGGCCTATACCGTCAAGGGCTGGGGCACGCCGCTTGCTGGCCACAAGGACAATCACGCCGGGCTGATGACGGTCGGCCAGATGGCCCAGTTCCAGCAGGCGATGACGATACCCGAAGGTTCCGAGTGGGAGCCCTTTGCGGCCGTCCCAGATACGGCCGGATTGCGTGCCTTCCTGTCGCGCGTGCCCTTCTTCAGCCAGGGGCGACGCCGCCTGACCGCGCCGGCCCTGCCGGTTCCGGCAATGGCCGCGCCCGCAGACCGGGTCCTGTCGACCCAGGCCGGCTTCGGCAAGATCCTGGATGAGATCGCACGCCTGGGCGGGCCGCTGGCGGACAGGATCGTCACCACATCGCCCGATGTGACGGTCTCGACCAATCTCGGCGGCTGGGTCAACCGGCGCGGACTTTTCGCGCGGGCGGCCGAGGCCGACACCTTCCGCGACGAGCGCATACCCTCGACACAGAAATGGGACTTCAAGCCCGAGGGTCAGCACATCGAGCTTGGCATCGCCGAGATGAACCTGATGCTCATGCTTGGCGCCGCAGGCCTGTCGCACAGCCTTTTCGGCGAACGGCTGATCCCGATCGGCACGGTCTATGACCCGTTCGTCGCGCGCGGCCTCGATGCGCTGAACTACGCCTGCTACCAGGATTCGCGCTTCCTGCTGGTCGGAACCCCTTCGGGCATCACGCTTGCCCCCGAGGGCGGCGCGCATCAGTCCATCGGCACGCCGCTGATCGGCATGTCGCAGGACGGTCTTGCCGCCTTCGAGCCGGCCTTCCTGGACGAGCTTGCCATCATCACGGGCTGGTCCTTCGACTATCTCCAGCGTGACGGCGGGCAGGATCCCGATCCGCAGACCGGGCTAGCCGATGCAGCTGGCGGGTCGGTCTATCTTCGGCTCTCGACCCGGCCGGTCGAGCAGTCCCTGCGCCGCCCCGATCCGGGGTTCGCGCGGGGCGTGATCGACGGGGCCTACTGGCTTCGCGAGCCTGGCCCGAATGCCGAGGTGGTGATCGCCTATCAGGGTGTGGTCGCGCCCGAGGCGATCGAGGCGGCGGGGCGCATCGCCGGCGCGCGGCGCGACGTGGGCGTGCTGGCGGTCACTTCCGCCGACCGGCTTCATGCCGGCTGGACGGCCGCGCGGCATGCCCCGGATGGCGTGTCGCACGCCGATCGACTGCTGGCCGGTCTGCCGCCGCACTGCCTGATCGTCACGGTGATCGACGCCCATCCGATGACCCTGGGCTGGCTTGGCGCCGTCCGCGGGCACCGGACCGTTCCCCTCGGGGTCGAGCATTTCGGCCAGACGGGCCGGATCGCCGATCTCTACCGGCACTTCGGCATCGACGCGGACGGCATCGTTGCGGCGGCGGGGCGCCACAGCGCCGGACGCCCGCTCGGCTGACCTGAGGTCGGCCTGCGTCGGCTTCGCCATGCAAGACAGGAACCCTTTTTCCGGCGGCAGCCATGCCACCGGAAAATCTCGAGGAAGACAGATGTCCACAAGACCCGAAGCCCAACCGCCACTTTCCGGCATCCGCATTGTCGAGATCGGCCATTTCATCGCCGCCCCGTTTGCCAGCCGGATTCTCGGCGATCTCGGCGCCGAGATCATCAAGATCGAGCCGCCAGGGGGTGATCCCGTCCGCGGCTGGGGCGCGCAATCGGGCGGTGCCTCGCTGTGGTGGAGCGTCCATGGCCGCAACAAGCGGTCGGTGGTGGTGGACCTGAAGCAACCCGAAGGGATCGAGGCCGTGGCGCGCATCATCGCCCGGTCCGACGCGCTGATCGAGAACCAGCGTCCCGGCGGTCTGGCGCGGCTCGGTTTCGACCGCGACCGGTTGCACGACCTGCGGCCGGGACTGGTCGTCGCCCATGTCTCGGGTTACGGACAGACCGGACCGGCCCGTGACCGCGCGGCCTTCGGCGTCATCGGCGAGGCCATCGGCGGGCTGCGCCACCTTACCGACCATCCTCCGGGCACCACCGACCTGCCGCCGCCGCGTGTCGGCATCAGCATCGGCGATTCCGTTGCCGGTCTCTATGCGGTGATCGGTGTTCTTGCCGGGCTAGTGCGCCGCGGTTCTCTTGCGTCGCAGGGCCAGCCGGATGACCCGATCTGCACCGTCGACATCGCCCTGACCGAAGCCGTGCTGTCGCTCATGGAAGGGGTGGTCACGGAATACGCCGCGCTCGGTCTGGTCCGCCAGCCCGTCGGCGCCCGCATCGCTTCGGCGGCGCCGACCAATGCCTATCCGTCGAAGGATGGCCGCTGGGTCATCATTGCCGCGAACTCCGATCTCCTGTTCCAGCGATTGATGGTGCTGATCGGACGCGGCGACCTGGGTGCAGATCCCGCGCTGAAAAGCAATGCCGGCCGCTTGCAGAATGTCGAAGCGATCGACGCGGCGATTTCTGCCTGGTCCCGCACCTTCGACGCCAAGCGTCTGGCAGAGGTCCTGGCCGGGGCCGACATCCCCTCGACCCTGATCTACTCGGCCGCCGACATCGCCGGGGATGCACAGTTCCGTGCGCGCGGCATGGTCCGCGAAGTCAGCGATCCGCGCCATGGCACACTGCTTCACCCCGGCATCGTGCCGCATTTTCCCGACTCTCCCGGCACGATCCGCAGCACCGGCCCGGAGGTCGGACAGGATACCGAAGCGGTTCTCGCCGACATCGTCGGCTATACCGAGGCCGAGATCGAGCAGCTTCGGAAGAAGGGAGTGATTGCATGACTTCTGTCCAGATCGTCGAGGTCGGTCCGCGCGACGGGTTCCAGAACATTGGTCCATTCATACCGACCGAAACCAAGATCGCCATGATCCGCGGCCTTGCGGCCGCAGGGGTGCGGCGAATGGAGATCACCTCGTTCGTCAGTCCGCGCGCCATTCCGCAGCTCGCCGATGCGGCCGAGGTGCTGGCCAATGTTCTGGCGCAGGGCGCCGTTCTGCCGCAGGTCCTGGTCCCCAATGCCCGCTACGGCCACAAGGCGATCGAGGCCGGGGCGCGTTTCCTGTCCTATGTCATCTCGGTTTCGGAAAGCCACAGCCGGTCGAACGTGCGCGTCGGACCGAACGAGGCCTTGGCCGACTACGCCCGGCTTGTGGCCGAGGCGCCGGCGGGGATCCGCATGCGGCTCAACCTTGCCACCGCTTTCCATTGCCCGTTCGAGGGCATGACCCCTGCCACGGCGGTGCTCGATCTTCTGGGCCGCGCGCTCGAGGTGCGCCCAGATGCCGAGGTTTGCCTCTGCGACACCACCGGCCGCGGCACGCCGGATCAGGTTGCGGCGCTGTTCGATTCTGTAATGACAGCCTTTCCCGAGGTCTCGACCTGGGCGATGCATGCACATGACACCTACGGCCACGGCCGGGTGAATGTGCGGGCGGCCTACGAACGCGGCGTGCGCATCTTCGACTCGGCGATCGGAGGACTCGGCGGCTGTCCCTATGCGCCGGGCGCCAGCGGCAACGTTGCCACCGAGGATATCGTGCGTCTGTTCCAGAACTGTGGCGTGGAAACCGGCATGGACCTCGCAGCCCTACTGCCGCTTGGGGCTGCCGCTGCCGCGCTGCCGGGCGCGAATTGTAGCCACATTCCCGCTAACACAGAGACAAACACCGCACAAAACGCGTGCAAATAGAAGGATTGATGTAGCAACGTCTAGGTGTTCAGTCCCGGCATCTGGTGGATCGGGTCGAGGATGAATCGATCCGGTTCTGAGGTCCAGACCTTGCAGATGTATTCGTAGGGCGTGAGCCCGCTGAGCGTCTTCAGTCGGCGGGCGAAGTTGTAGGCGGCGAGGTGGCTGCGAAGCTGATTGTGGCTGTCGTAATGGAAGCGCTTCACAGTGGCGTCCTTGATCGTGCGGTTCCTCCGCTCGACCTGGCCGTTGGTCCAGGGATGGTTGGGCTTGGTCAGGCGGTGCTCGATCCCGTTCGCCTCGCAGATCATGTCGAAGCGCATTGGCCGGGAGTAGATGGTGTTCCGGTTACGTGGCTGCTCCGCGAACTGGATGCCGTTGTCGGTGAGAACCGTGTGGACCTGGTAGGGCACCGCCTCCAGCAGGTGCTCCAGAAACTCCCAGGCTGTGCGTCTGTCGGCCGTCTCAACAAGCTGGGCGACAGCGAACTTGCTGGTGCGGTCGATGGCCACGAACAGGAAGAGCTTGCCCTCGGCGGTCTGCACCTCGGCAATGTCGATGTGGAAGAAGCCAATAGGGTAGCGTTTGAACTTCTGCCGCTGGGGCTTCTCGCCCTCGACATCCGGCAGGCGCGAGATGCCATGACGCTGAAGGCACCGATGCAGCGCTGATCGTGTAAGGTGGGGGATCGACGGCTGAAGGGCATAGAGGCAATCGTCGAGCGGCAGAAGCGTGTGCCGCCGGAAGGCGACGACCGCCGCTTCCTCTTCCTCGGTCAGGACGGTGGATCGCGGTTCCGACGGCCCGGTCTTCATGTCCTCGACCGTCGCCCGCTTCCGCCACTTCGCCAAGGTCTTCGGGTTGATGCCGAACTCCCGGCTCAGCTGCGCGAGCGAAGCTTGCGATCGCTGTATTGCTGCTCTGACGGCGAACGTGGTCGTGGCGCTGCCGTGACGAACCTGTCCCATAGTGCTTCCTTCCAATCCCGCGAAAGGATCGCACCATCAAACCGTGGGATCAAACACCGAGGTGGCGGCAAACCACTATGGTGACAATCCGGCGTCGCGACCGATCCACGAGGCCACCATCGCCGAGGCGATGATGGATGCTGTCGAAGATGCGTTGCGGCCCACCGTGTTGACGCCGGAAGTCGAAGCGGATGCCTTGGCCTCTCCACCTGAAACACATTCTTCGCCAGATCGAGCCCGACCGTGGTAATCTCCGACATGACCGTTCCCCTCTTGTGGATCGTCGCAGACCCACCTTGGCACATTGATGCCGTCGGGGGGCGGTCACATCATCAGAGCCGGTAAATCGGGTTCCGCGAACGACCCTCGCTGATCGCCAGCGTGATCGTCCGCCGCCCGGTGTATATCGTCATATTGGTCTCGGCCCCGGCAATCACGGGCTTCACCGAGACGGTGGTGCGGTTCGACAGGACCTCGACCTCGAAGGCTTCGCTGTCGCCCAGAAGCACGGAGTCGATCCTCTCCCCAAGCTCGATGGCCGTATTGACGCGGAGCTGCGTGTCGAGACGGGTCACATCGACCGGGTTGTAGAGGACCGAACGCACGCGTGCATCGGCACCCTCATGATAGAAGAACTGCGTCTGACCCACGAGTACCGCGAACAACTCAAGCGCGAGAAGGAAGAGCGCGCGGAAATGGCCCGCGCCGAGAAGGAAGAGAAGAAGCTGCTGGCGGAGGCCGAGGCCGCCGAGCGGGAGGAGGCCAAGTATCAGGCCCTTCTGGAGAAGGCGCGGAAAGAGGCGAACGGCGACGGCAACGCGCAACGGATTGCCGAGTTGGAGGCGGCCTTGGCCGCGGCGCATCTCGCCAGCGAACGTGCCCGCGCCATGGCCGAAATGACCAAGTCTGGCTATGTCTACATCATCTCGAACGTGGGCTCGTTTGGCGATGACGTCGTGAAAATCGGGCTGACCCGTCGGCTTGATCCCGATGACCGGGTCCGCGAACTTGGAGACGCGAGCGTTCCTTTCAGCTTCGACACCCACGCCATGATCTACAGCGACGCAGCACCGGCACTGGAACTAGCTCTTCACAGGGAGTTCGCTGAGAAGCGGATCAACACATCGAACTTCCGCAAGGAATTCTTCCGGGTTTCCCTGGACGAAGTCGAAGCGGCGGTCGGGCGCCTGGCGCCTACGGCCGGCTTCTTCAAGGATCGGGAGGCACAGGAATGGCACGAAACCTTGGCCCGCCGAAATGCCAGCTTGGCTGACATGCAGTCGGCGGCCGCGCGAGAACTGCCAGCTTCGATCTGAGTGGCCTATCGCCCCGAGTAAGTTAGAGAGGGGCTCACGCCCCCCTCTCGAACTTCACGACTGGGATGCCGAGCTTTCTGGCCTTGTCGGCGAGGTTTTCCTGGATGCCGTTGCCCGGGAAGACGAGGACGCCCACGGGCAGTACATCCAGCATGGCGTCGTTGCGCTTGAAGGGCGCGGCCTTGGCGTGCTTGGTCCAGTCGGGTTTGAAGGCAACCTGCGTCACGCCGCGGGCCTCGGCCCATTTGGCGGCGATGAGCTCGGCGCCCTTGGGGCTCCCCCCATGCAGGAGCACCATGTCGGGATACTTGGTCCGGACCTGGTCGAGCTTGCCCCAGATCAGGCGGTGATCGTTGAAGTCGGTCCCGCCGGTGAGGGCCACTTTGGGGCCTGCGGGCAGCATCACCTCGGTCTCGGCGCGGCGCTTGGCGGCGAGGTAATCGCGGCTGTCGATCAGCGCGGCGGTCAGATGCTGATGGTTCACCATCGAGCCGGTGCGGGGCCGCCAGGTCGAGCCCGTGTGATGCCAGAACTCGGTCGCGGCATGGTCGCGCATCATGTCCATGCAGTTCCGCCGTTCGGTCAGGGTCAGGCCCTCGGCCACCAGGCGCTCAAGCTCGGTGGATTTCACCTCGGAGCCGTCCTGCTCGCGCTGGAGGCGGCGCTGGCCCTGCTCGTTGTCATCGAGGTTGCGCTCGATCCGGGCGGTCGCGCGGTGGAAGAGGTTGACCTGGCCCCAGAGCACTTCTTCGAGATCGGGTTCCATGCGGGTGTCGGCGAGGCTCGCGACGAGGGCGTCGAAGATATCCGCGACGGCACCCCGGAGGCGGTCGGCATCCGGCATTGGGCGCGGATCGGGCTCGTCGAAGGGGCGGTAGCCATAGAGCTGCAGCTCGTCGAGCGCGTGGGCGGTCTGGGATGCGGTATGGGCGGGTTCATAGGCGTCGTCGTGGGTGTGGATCGTCATTGGTTTCTTGCCTCCGGGCATCAACTCGTCCGCGCGTCATCCCGCGCGGCCTTCATGGGCTGCGAAAGCCGTGGGAGGTGACGCCCCTTCACCCCCTTTCGGGGCCGGAACGCATGTGGAGGAGGACGGGGGGCGGCTGATTTGATGATGTGGACACCCCCACCCCAACCGTCGAGTCTGGCTTCAACGGTTCCCCGGGAAGAAGGAGTGGTTGGATATGTCCG
>NZ_JBMSDW010000015.1:0-103957 GCF_049445895.1 Neotabrizicola sp. VNH66 | reverse complement strand
CGGACATATCCAACCACTCCTTCTTCCCGGGGAACCGTTGAAGCCAGACTCGACGGTTGGGGTGGGGGTGTCCACATCATCAAATCAGCCGCCCCCCGTCCTCCTCCACATGCGTTCCGGCCCCGAAGGCGGGGTGAAGGGGCGTCCCCCGTGACAGCTTTCGCAGCCCATGAAGGCCGCGCGGGATGACGCGCGGACGAGAGAGGCCCGGAGGCAAGAAACCAATGACGATCCACACCCACGACGACGCGTATGAACCCGCCCACACCGCATCCCAGACCGCCCATGCGCTCGACGAGCTGCAGCTCTATGGCTACCGCCCCTTTGACGAGCCCGATCCGCGCCCGATGCCCGATGGGCAGCGCCTCGCGGTCGCCGTCGCCGACATCTTCGATGCCCTCGTCGCGACCCTGGAAGACACCCGCATGGAACCCGACCTCGAAGAGGTGCTCTGGGGCCAGGTCAACCTCTTCCACCGCGCGACGGCAAGGGTTGAGCGGTCGCTCGATGAGAATGAACAAGCGCAGCGCCGCCTTCAGCGCGAGCAGGACGGCTCCGAGGTGAAATCGACCGAACTCGAGCGCCTGACGGCCGAAGGCCTGACGCTGATCGAACGGCGCAACTGCATGGACATGATGCGCGATCACGCTGCCACCGAGTTCGTCCATCACACGGGATCGACTTGGCGCCCCCGCACCGGCTCGATGGTGAACCGCCAGCACATGACCGCAGCGCTGATCGACAGCCGCGACTTCCTGGCCGCCAAGCGGCGCGCGGAGACCGAGGTAATGCTTCCCGCAGGTCCAAAGGTCGCCCTCACCGGCGGGACCGACTTCAACGATCACCGCCTGATCTGGGGCAAGCTCGATCAGGTCCGGACCAAGTATCCCGACATGGTCCTCCTGCACGGTGGCAGCCCGAAGGGCGCAGAACTCATCGCCGCCAAATGGGCTGAGGCCCGGGGCGTGACGCAGGTGGCCTTCAAGCCTGACTGGACCAAGCACGCCAAAGCCGCCCCCTTCAAGCGCAACGACGCCATGCTGGACGTGCTGCCCGTGGGCGTCCTTGTCTTCCCGGGCAATGGCATCCAGGAGAACCTCGCCGACAAGGCCAAGAAGCTCGGGATCCCGGTCATGAAGTTCGAGAAGGGGGCGTGAGCCCCCTCAGTATCCGCTTACGGCCCTAAGCCGCCGGTCAGCGCGCCACGATGCCGCACTGCCGAATTCTCCAAAGCCGCCCTTCGAGGGGTGGCGCGGCGAGACACGCGACTGGCATGGCTGATGTAGCCCTGATGTTGTCGAGAATGGACCGCAGAATCACAAGCCGCCGGCTTCTGGGCGAGGCGCTGACGCTGCTAGACCAGACGGGCGTCTTGTCGAGAGGCCCTCTGCCCGCAGTCAATTTTTCCCGCATGACGCAGCAGTTCTAGCCGGTTCATGATCTGGCATGCCTGCTCCTGCGCCATTCCTGGCAAAGCACCACGTCGGGAGGGCAGAACGGAATCGCGATCCTGTTCTCGACGAACCAGCTGTCGAGGCCTGGATCGGCAAACTCCTGCACCGTGGCCTGTCTGCCGAGGGCTGGGATGATCATGATGGTCAGGCTTATCTGAGCGCGGGTCATGGCCACATGAAACAGTCGGCGCGGCGCTCCGGATCGTCGCCCTACGCGGGCCTGTCCCAGTCGCCATTCAGGATCACCACATGGTCGACTTCCAGCCCCGTCGCCCGGTGCGCCGTCAGCAGAAGCAGCCCCCGCTGTTCGCCGAGCGTGTCGCGGGAGCATTCGGCCAGCCCGTCGATGATGTCCGGCATCTCTGCGGTGTCCTGGTTTGCGTGGCTTCCTGGTCGAAAGAGCCGGTTTGCTTCACGATATGCGTGGCAAGTAGGTCACGGGCCTTAGGGGGCAGTGCGGCTGTAGCTCAGAGTCTGAGCACGATCGGGATGGACCTCAGCTACGCCAGCCCCTCCACAGCAGCTGTCCGGCCTTCAAAACCCCTTTCCCAGCGGTGCTCGTTTCCGCGAGCAAGCCTCCGGCCTTGGCCGCGCTGCTCAACCTGCGCCGGTTGCGCTGGACCAGCATCGCCTCCGGAACGGCGAGGCCGATCTGCGTTTCAAGCTGCGCGATGTTCCAGCTTGGCGTCGTGGCCACGGCGGGCACAGGCAGGGGTTCACCAAGGTCATGGGAGATGCTGCGCATCACCTCGGCCACCAGCGCCTGGTCCTGCGGGCCCATCAGGTTCTCAGGCAATGGCCAGGCCGGGATCAGCTGGTCGATCCCGGTGACCACGACGATGATGCGCGGCGCCCGGCGCGCGGGGTTGTCCGCCATGGCTTTGCGGAAGGCGCGCAGCAGGGCAAGGTCCGGCGCGCGGGCGGGTCGGTTCGCCCGCACGACCCAAAGCAGCAGATCGGCCCCGGACAGCTGGGCCAGCAGCCGTTTGTTGACCGCCTCGCTGCCATCTATCCCTTCGGTATCGGCGAAGGTGAACCCCTCTCCCGCCAGATCCAGATGGTGACTGACCAGCGCGGGCGTGGTCGGCGTCACATCGGTCTCGCCCCGGTCCTCGCCGGCCAGGGCATTGATCAGGCTGGTCTTGCCCGAGCTAACCTGACCCACCACCACCACGCGCAGAGGCAGATCCTCCTGCGCCTGATGGGCAAGGTCCGCAGTCTGGGACTCAAGGGTGATCTCCAGAAGCTCCGCATCGGAAAATCGCAGATGGCCGCCGAAGAGGTCCAGCGAGGCCTTAGCCACTTCTTCAAGGAGCAGGCGCTGCACGATGGCCTCTCCTGTGCTTTTGACAGTCTCAGCGTCCACGCCCAGCATCAACCCTTGCGCCTCGTTAGCGATCGCAACGGGCATGTTCCTGTAGGCCTTGTAGAGACGGTGCGCGGTTACTGCGTGCCCGATCCATTTGCGGTGACGCCAGATCCAGAACAGCGTCGTCAGGCTGACCGTCTCCGCCAAGGGAACATACTTGCGGATATCGGACCGTAGCTGCGCCGTGACGCGGTTGGCCAGCAGCAGCGCCTCGGGGATGGAGAAACTCAGGACATCGCGCTTCCCGTCCGAATGCAGGACGGCGGCACGCTTTGCGGTCTCAAGGGCCTCGTTCTGCATCGCAGGCCAAGGCAAGGGGGACTTCAGCTTGTCCCGGATCTCCTGACAGAGGGTCTGGAAGGCCTGCCGTTCACGATGGGTCCAGTCCGGGTTTTCGGCGACGAGAGGCGTGTCATCGGCGGGTGGGGCGGGCGGCTGCGCCGAGGCGCGGCGCCGTTCAACCCAAAGCACCAGAAGCGCCACAAGCCGGTAGAAAACGATGAGCCCGCCGGTCACCAAAGCGAAGGTCAGCGCCAGACCATTCTCGGCCAGCCAGACGATGCCCAGGGCGAAGAGAAGAAGGAAAGGCAGCGCGACGACGGCCAGAGTGACCAGCTGCCGCCCGCGCAGAAACTGCCGGAGCAGCGCCTTAATCGGCAGCACGGTTCTTCCCCTTCAGCGCCGCCGCAAAAATCTCGCGCAGCGCGGCTTCATCCACAGGTCTGTTTTCCCTTGCATAGTATAGGTAGTAGCCTGCCGCCCGGCCAAGCGCCCATGTGGCGGCCCCGCTCCAGCCCGCGCTGACGACCGGGGCGACGGTCTGGCCGAACACCGGCACCAGCTTCGCAAGTTCCCGCGCGCCCAGGCCCAGGGCCTGGGACCCGACCACACCCGCGCCGAGAGTGGCCGCAAACTTCGCGAGGGCGGATCGGTCCCATTCCACATCGTAGCGCTTGGCAAGCGCGGTCAGCATGGCCAGCTGCAGGCCCGGCACCGAGAACAGCCCGACCAGCGGCAGGGCCCCGCCCGCCGTGGCGCTTCCCGCATAGCCCAGCACCAGGGCGCGGTTGCGGGCGAACTCCGCCTCCTCGGCGGTGGTGGCCTCGGCGGCATGCAAGTAGATCGCGACCGAGGGCAGGATCTGCTCCAGCTCGGCATGAAGTGCGGACAGGTCGGCCGTGCGCGGATCCTTCAGTTCAAGCCGCAGCTTCGGCAGCGCCCTGCCCCATGCCTTTTCCACCGCCTTCTGGTTGATCTGCTCCATGCGGTCCCGGCTTTGCGGATCGGGCAGAAGGTCGCCCGCCGTATGCAGCACGACGATCGGCAGCTTGCCGTCCTTCTTGCGGATCTTCGCCAGCGCCTCGGTGATCATGCCCTGCACCGGATCGTCCAGACGCATCAGCACCAGCATCAGATTGGCCGATTTCTGGATCTCGGCCAGATCCGCCGCCGGATCATAGGCGATCTCGCCCAGCCCCCGGGTGTCCAGAAAGCGCAGCACGGGATCGGTGGCCGGAAACTCGAAGGCCTGCGCGGTACGCGTGCAGGGGACGAAGCCATTGCCGATCTCGGCCGTGCTGGCCCCGGTCAGCGCCTGCATCAGCGAGCTTTTCCCAGCCGCCGTTTTCCCCAGAAGCCAGATCACCGGCACCGGCGGCCTGACCAAGGCGGGGACCTCGGCCTCCCCTTCCGCCTCCGCGCCGCCGAACAGACCGGAGGCCCGATCCCAGAGCCATCCCCCCGCCGAGGAGACCTGATCGGCAACCGACCCGGCAAGCCCGGTGATGAACCCCCGGTCGCCCGCATCCAGCACCTTCCGCACCCGGTCGATCGCCGCCTGCTCGGCCTCGGACACCGCACCATCGGCCTCCGCGATCTCGGTCAGGAAGGCGATCAACCCTGCCGACATGGTCTGATAGTTGCAATCCGGGTTCTGCCGCTTGAACTCGGCCAGGACCTGCGCGACCTCCTCGACGGATTTCCCTTCCGTGCTTTCTTCGATCAGCGGCAGGGCCGCGGCGATGTAGTCGGGGGCCAGCCCCCAGCCGGTGGTGAAGTAATCCCGGATCGTCTCGCGCTCGGCCTCGTCCAGGTGACCGGCATCCCGTGCGACCAGAACCGCCAGCCCGGCCATCAGGTCGAAAAGCGTGGCGCCGAGCAGGTCGAGGGGCGTGTTGATGAACTTCGGCACCACCTCGACCCGCGACCCGGTGTAGCCGCGCCACAGGCGCAACACGCCCCAGCTGAGCGCACCCGTCGCCGCCGCCCCGCCCACCACCCAGCCGATGGGCGTAGCAGCAGCCAACCCCAAGGCGACGCTCAAGCCGCCCAGGAAGGTCGAGGGCGCGGCCGCTGCGCCTGCGACGGCCCCGCCTGCCGCGGCACTGGCCCCCACATGCCACAAGTCCGCCAGCGCACGACCGGTGGTCAAACTGCCGTAAGCCGCTTCGCCGATGCCAAGCCTGGCCTTGAAGGTCAGAGGCACGGCCACAACCTGCCGCACCCCGTCAAATCCGACCGGCCGCGCCGGGGCAGCTTCGGGTTGCGTCACGGGGCCACCGTCGCCAGCTTCCGCTCCAGATCCCGCAGGCTACTTGCCCAATTGGCCTGGGCGAAATCCGCCATCATCCCCTTTGTGACCGCAAAGATAAGCATTAAGGGCGTCAGAACAGCCCCGAGAGCCACTGCAATCTTCCCCATCGAACCCAGCACAAGCCCGACCGCGACTGTGACGACAATGCCGAACACCGTGTTGGGGAAAGATCTCACGATCTCCAGCGCCAGTGTCAGGATCTTGCGGCCGATCGGGATCAGCACGCGCCCGAAATGGACCGTGATCCGCGCCAGATCGCTGAGCAACGCCTTCGCATCCGCGGAAAGCGCCATACGCTCGATCAGATCGTCCAGGATCCTCAACGGCAATGATGAATTTGGATCATCGGCAATCTGCTCGGCCGGCGTCTGCGTCATGAATACCCCGAAACGAAAACCAACAGACGACCATCAAACCGCCGCCCCAACATGACACTAGGAAGATCGCCGTGCTCCGGCAAGGCCACTCCGTTAGGAAACTTGCAGCACTGTCAGCTTGCCTCTTCCGGGCAAGTCCAATGTCTGCTTTCCGAGGTCGCTGCGACTGCCGTGCCACAGCGCTGTCAGGCCGCTTTCCGCCCATCGCGTCGATGGAGATTGCATAATCAAAATTATCGGAGCGAATACCAAGCCCCCCTCCCGGCTCCGTTCAGGCTCAGGTGGCCATCTGCCACCAGCGCGCGGAAGTGCTGCTTCAGTGTGTTGCGATTCTGGCCGGACAGGCGCTCGGCGTCGCCGATGGTCAAGCGACCGTGGTCTCGCACGAGGTCCAAGAGTTGCGCCGAAACTTCCGGGAGGCTACCCATCAAAAGTCGTTCACGCTCAATCTTTACGCGCAGACGATGCATCTGGCGCTGCAGCGCGGACAGGAAGAAGCCGAGCCAAGGTTCCCAGTCCGGACTGTCAGACCTGATCGTTCCCTGGGTCTGTCGAAGGGCCAGATAGTAGGCCTCCTTGCTTTGCTCGATCACGCTTTCGAGGGAGGAGTACGGTACATAGGCATAGCCTGCGCGCAGAAGCAGGAGGGTCGTAAGGATCCGACTGAGACGTCCGTTGCCGTCCTGGAACGGATGGATCTCGAGGAAGACCACGACGAAGACTCCGATCAGCAGCAGCGGATGCAGTTCACGGTCCCGGGTGGCGGTGTTGTACCAGTCGATCAGTTCAACCATGCGGCCGGGGGTGTCGAAGGGGGTGGCGGTCTCGAACACGACGCCAATCTGCCGCCCTGTGTCGTCGAAAGCCGCGATCGAGTTTGGCGCGGTCTTCCAGGCTCCCCTGTGGCGCTGATCCTTGCCGCTGTGCCGCAGAAGGTCCCGGTGTAATTGGCGGATATGGTTTTCGGTCACGTCCATGTCGCGCCACGAGGCGAAGACCGCATCCATGACCTGGGCGTAGCCTGCTACCTCCTCTTCGTCTCGGGTCGAGAAGGTCTGGATGTCGAGGTTGGAGAGAAGACGCTGGACCTCCTGATCTGAGAGTCGGCTTCCTTCAATGCGGGTCGAAGAGCCGATGCTTTCGATCGTAGCGACGCGGCGCAAGGCGGACAGCCGCTCGGGGGCGAGACTTCCGAGCGCGCGCCATGCGCCCTTGAACTCGTCGATTTCGGCGATGATCGAAAGAAAGTTCGGGGTGATGCGGAGCGTATGGATTTGGATCATACCCATTTAAATACCCAATAACACCCATTTTCCGCAACCCATTTCTTGACCCAATTACACCCGATTAGCGGCGGAACCACCGGTCGCGCATGGGATCCGGACAAGTGCAGACAAGTTGGCGGTCGACTACTGGGCCCGACCCGAGCGTATCAGGCCATGCCTCCGTTGCCGGCTTCGGCAAGGCGGGCCAGATGAGCGCGCGCTCCGGTCGTTATAGGCCCTTCCCTGCCAATGGGCTCCCAGGCGTCAAAGGGAACGGCAAGGCGCAGCTTCATCTCGCCTTCGAACTGCGTATGCCTGAAGTTGGAGGCGGGATCAGTCAAACTATTGCGCTCTTCGTGTTGCATCATCACCCTCGCCGGAAGTTCACGGCAATACGTTAGCCCTTCGTTTTCATCGTGGACAACACCAACCAACAGCCTGACGTACCCTCATGAGCGATCGGCGCAGACTCTAAGGTTCATGAGGGACGACCGGCGATGACCCTGGCCGGATGAGTTGTACAGCGCCGAAGGCTGCCGCCCTTCTTCGCCGATCACAGCGCCGCGTGTTGCCCTTTCGTTTCGATTCTGGTCCAGTCGTGCGGCACGAAGTTGAGCTGAGGCGGCACCAAGATGAAGACACCACATGGCGATCTGGACCGATGGCCGGACCCGGTAAGTCCGAACGCTCGCCGCAGCATCTTCGCGCAGGACCTTGTCGTCGAAGGCGATGCCACCTCCAGTGGACCGATCGAGATCCAAGGCAATGTCGTTGGCTCACTGCGAGCGCCGGAGATCGGCGTGACTGGTTCAGGTCGTGTTGAAGGTTCCGTCGCCACCCACGACCTCGTCGTGCTTGGGGCGGTCTCTGGTATGATCTCGGCGCGAAACGTTCAGCTCGCGCCGAGCGCAGTCGTGCAGGCCGATGTCATCCATGAGCGGATCGCCATCGAGGCCGGTGCGGAGCTTGAAGGCAGGCTTCAGCGGAAGGCCTGACCGATCTCACACCGCAAGGTATGGCGGCAGCAACTCGCCGGACGGCCGATAGCCCCGCCGCACCTTCTGGCGAAGCGTTCGGACTGCAGCCTTCTCCGCCTTTGCGGCAGACAGGCAAGTTTCGACACTTGTCCGACCGCGCGTCCCGATCCTGCCCCAGGTCCGAAGAACGGAGACCTCGCCGAACAGTGTCGGTGCGACGTCAATGCAATAGAACCGGGCCATATTGGCATCGGGATCGATGCGGTGCAGATGTGCCAGAACCATGTGGGCCTCCCAACACAGAATCCTCCCTGCGTCGCAGCAAGTCCAATTACTTTTCTGAATCGAAACCAGCGGATCGATTCAGAAACTTCATGGCTTGCCCCCCCCCGGTTCGCGCGCATTGGCCACCAAGTGGTTGCCCACGTTGCGACCTGTCATTGTCAGGTGGTCTCCTTTCCGAGCAACTGTAGGACCTCCAAAACAATGAAGCACTTCGCGCGCCGCTTGTTCGCTGTGTACCAAACCGTCTTGCGCTCGCCGGTATGGCTGAACTCATAGGTGACGCCGAGGATCTTCTCGCGATGATCCGGGTCGACCATCCATTCCACAGGCCTGCCAACATCAAACTTGGCTGCCGACGTGTCGTCGTCGAGGGCATTCGATTTCTGATCAGTCATTTCTCTTCTCCCTCGGTTGTCGTGTGCAGCGGCGCCTTGTCCAAGGCGATGTCGAATGCCTCCTGGAACCGCGCGCGGAAGGCCGGGCCCATGACCCGCGCCAAACCAAGAACCCCAAGCGGATCGTGCCGGGCGGCCAGGTCGGCTGCAAAAGGCGGTCGCAGGGTCAAGGTCACGCTGGTCGGATGCTTGCCCCGTGCACCGCGAGGTTCACTGACTTCGGGCATGCCATCGCGTTCCCAGTCGTCAAAGGCCTCGTCACGCAGTCCCTGCGCCACGCGACGGATCAGGAACTGGACCGAGCACCGCGCCACTGAGGCCCAGGCTTCAGCGAGATGGGCTTGCCTGGCGGTGAGCGACACCGCGACATAGACGACCTGACCCCGGGCCGTTGCGGATGGGGCAGGCACCGCATGGCGCTGCGCCAAGTGCAGTGGTGTCCGCGGTTCACCCTCCTCTTTCCGGGCTTCTTCTTGGCCGCGGATGGGCAACCCGCCATCATCATCGCGTTGGGGCATGACATGTGCGGCGGCTGTCACGATTGCCGGTTGCTCGGGCTTCGATTCTGGCCGGGAGCAGACCGGCGCCGACGGCATCGCGCTCGGTCTTTCAACCTCCGCCGGGGGCGCGACCATCCCACCAAACCCAAGCTTCGCTGAAAAACCCGCGTCCTGCCGGATGATCCGCATCTGATCTTTACGCGGTGCCATTATGCGACCTCCGCCGGGGCCGCGATCAACTGATCGATTTCGTCGAGAAGCTCCCCGGCCTCCTTCACGGCTGTCTGCAGATGCGCCGCCAAGCCGCGATTTGGCGTCTTGTCCGCGATCGGGCCGAGGAGCCCTTCCTTGTCCATCCGGACATAGGCGCTGCGATTGGACAGCCAGGCCTCGCAGGCAGGCAGCGACCGGAAGAGTTCATCCGCCACCGCGCGCTCCGCTTCAGAGAGCCGGACCTGCACGCGACTGAACACCACGGAGAAGCCGGCAAGCTCATCCGGATTGTCGACCCGCCCGCGCAGCTTCAAATACCAGTTGGCGGTCTCGAGCGTCTCGCTGAGATCGCCGCGCGACAGCATCATCGGGCAGATGATCCGGTGGGCGGCAACGGCCAGCACATCCTGTGCCTCTGACCCGCCGCCGAAAGTGTCGATCAGGATCAGATGCTCCTGGTCTGGCTGTTCATAGATATGGTCAATCGCCTCGACGACCCGGTGGGCATCAAGTGTGTGGATCACCTCAACATGGGGTGACCAGTTTCCGGCCTCTTGCCCCGCCTGCATCCACTTGAGGCAAGACTTCGAGGCATCCGTGTCGAAGATCGTAACCGTCTCACCGCGACTTGCTGCGGCAGAAGCAAGGGCGCGGCAGAGCGTGCTCTTGCCCGATCCGCCCTTCCTGTTCATCACCAGCACAACCCGTATTCCATAACCCATACCACCTTCCTCACTTCGCAAATTAACGATCCCATTTTTCTGAATGCAGATCGCTGAAAACTTTTATCCTAAATCGCATCGCATAAATCCGAACCACGACAGCGGATATCAGAAACCATCTCGCGCAACTCCTATTGCGCAAGGCGTATCTCTTTAATCACTTGTCTGATTACTGGATGCGTATGTCTTTTATCTGATCGCGCAATGCGTGTATCATAAGGCGTAGCCCTGATCACACGTCGCCGATGCCACAAGACGCATCCCACACTTCCTTTCTCCGAACCCGCAACACTGAACGGTTGGGTCCGTACATCAAACAAAACAGGGCGTTACCGCCACTTCTGCCCGGGAAATGCCCTCCTGCCAAGGGCTTGGAGGTGCACCTTCTCCGGTTGCGCCTTGTGCATTCAGCGATCAGCGAAGTGCACTCGGTAGCAGGTGAGTTACCCAAGGTTAACACAACCTGCAAGGGTTCATGTCGCGCATAGATTGTGCTTGATCAAGGGCTGAAAGAAGGGGATAGAGAAGGTGGCAGGAAATGCGATGTGTCTACAAATAATCGGTGGCGGAAGTTGGCAGAAAAATCAGAGCCGCGCAAAATACGACTTAAGTCTGGGTCCGGTGTTTCAGCCAAAGCGAATTGCGATCTGGCTTATTCTGCAGCGCAGCAAGTGGCGCACCGCGGGCGACCGCGAGCCGAGAGTTTGGGCCAGGTTGTCAGCTGCCGTCTGCCTGCCGAGGAACTTCAGGCCTTCGATGCGCTCTGCACCCAACTGGGCGCGAAATCCCGTTCTGACGGTGTGCGGTCGGTGGTGCGGATGGCGTCGGGCTTCCTCGACTTCAGCAGGGAAGACAGCACGCGGCTGGAGGAGATCCGCTACGAGCTGGCCAAGATCGGCACCAACGTGAACCAGATCGCGCTGGCTGCAAACCGGGGCAGGGCGCCGATGGTCAAGGCGCAGTGGGCGTCGGTGGAAGAGCTGCGCCGGTCGCTGCCAATGGTGGCAAAGGCGATGAGCCAGATCATCGCGGAACGCCGGCGGCAGGGCGTGGCGCTGTTCCGCAAGTTTGTCGAAACCCAAGAGGGCGCGCGCCATGGTTAAGCTTGGATCGCGGCCCATCGGGCTGGCAGAGGCTGTTCTTGGCGACCTCGACTTCCTGCGTCCCCAGTCAGGGCGCGTGAAACCCGGTCCTTCTTCCTCCTCTCGGCAGGGCTTTCGATTCTCGCCGCGCGCCAGCCAGCTGTGGCGTTTTTCGCTGGGATCGAACGCGGCGGTCATCAAGAAGATCGGCAAGGGTGGCACGGCGAACGCCAAGGAGCTGGGGGCCCAGATGGACTACCTCTTCTCGAAGTCGGCATCGATCTTTGGCAACGGGGTCGTGCTGGATGCAGATGCCAAGGGGCTGACCAAGGACGAACGAAAAGACATCATCGGCGACTGGGTCGAAGATTGGCGTGGGTCGCCCAAGAACGGGCACACCAGCCATCTGCTTCTGAGCTTTCCGTCCCATGTGCGGGCCGAGAAGGCCAAGCTGATTGCCGAGATCTGGGCCTTCGAGATGTTCCAGTCGGGTGACCATCAGGACGATGTCTGGTCCTACGTCGCGGCATTGCACACCGACCGGGCACATCCGCATGTCCATATCGTCGTGAACAACCGGGGCACGCTGAACGACAGCTGGTTTTTCATGGCGAAGGAGCATGCGTTCAACCTCGACACGATGAAAGAGCGCATGGTGGCCATTGCGGCCGAAGAAGGTGTGTTCCTGGATGCGACCTCGCGGGCAGAGCGGGGGTTGCTGACCTACGGTCCTTCGCGGGCAGAGATCGAACGGGCGCGGGAAGAAGGCAGGGCACCGGAGGTGCGGCCGCGTGAGGGCAGGGCGCTGGAGGATGCACTCGCTACCATGGCGCGCACGGCAGACGTCATGCGCAGCCTGAGCCATGTGGCGGCACTGACCGGGTTGCCGGAGATCGCCGAGAAGATTGCCAAGGCCGAGGAAGTGCTTCGACAGGGCGGAATACTCCACCCTTTCCCGGCAGAGGCAGCGACGCTGGAGCGCGCTGACTTGGAGCGGCATTTCAGCGGATGGATGACCGAGACGGAGGGCAGGATCCGCAAGGCCCCGGTGGTCGAGCGCAAGGAACTGCGGGACGAGCTTTATGGCTATGCCATCGACATCGCCCGTGGCCTCGGTGATGCCCGCGGCGCGCAGCTTCTGCAGATGATGCCGCAGTCTGCAGTCTACGGCATGGCGCTTGAGGACGATACCCTGACGCGGGGCCGGGCGGAAACAGCCCTGCAGCCCGGGGCGGCGGAGCGGCTGCGCGCGGAGATCGTTGCGGGTGCAAGTGCGATCGGTCTGAGCGGTGAGCGCATCGCCAGCCGTCTGGAAACGGGTGCGGCGAATGCCTGGGAAGAGCGGGACTGGGTCCGGAGTGATCTTCTGATCCTCGCTGGCCAGCGGCGGCTGGACCTGCGTGATCTGGATCAGGGGAAGCGCGTGGCCGACGAGCTGCAGGCATTCTATGACCGCGCGGCGGCGGCGATTGACCACACCGTTTCCCATGAAACCGTGCCTGCTAACGACCGACTTGTGCGCACGCTGCGGTCGATGGGTCGGATCCTGCAGACCGAGGGCAAGGTCGAGTTCCGTGGGGATGCTCATGCGGAGCGTTTCGCAGACGAGCTTCGGCGGCGCTATGGCGAAGCCATCGTGGCAGATCTTGCCGCGGGTCGGACGGACGTGCTGGCGCGGGATGTCGAGGATGAAGCCGAGCGACGCTGGATCGCGCGGGCAGTGGTCTCAGCGGCGAAATCGCATGTGGCCTTGGGTCTGACTTTGCGGCAGACGACGGTGGCAGAGCGCGATTTGGCCGGACAATCGGAGCGCAAGGGCGCGACGGACTGGGATCTGTGATCCGGTCCCGGTGCCCTCCCGGTTTGCTCCTGCGGCTCTCGGCCACGGTCGGCGTTCTCACCATTCTGTCGTCAGACATCGCCGCCATATCTTCCTGACAAGCCAAAGCCGCTTCGCTAGGCTGGTCGCCGAATTCGGACTGTTCGGCGGGTGGGACGTGGCAAAGAGTCGGATCGATGAGGCATTGGCCGCCCTTGCGGCTGCGGGCGACGATGGCTTCGGCGCGCGGCGCGACGTTCTTGAACGCATGAGTTTCGACCTCTTGCATCGTCCGGCCCTGGGCGGCCAGATCGTCGCGCAGCTCTGTGCTATCGAAACGCCTTCGCCGAATGACGAGGGCTTTCTGGATCTTCTCGGCGCAGGCCTCAATGCCGCCCGTATCGCCAGGGAAAACGGCAAGGCGCGCGGCCAGACCTTTCTAAAAACTGTCGAAGACGCGCTTGATCTTGCGCGACGACAGGGGCGGATGACACCAACTCACAACCTCATCTTCGCCCAGCTCTGGACGCGCAATGGCCTGACCGCCCCGGCTTCTCTGGAGTTGCACCGCGAGGAGGTCATTTCGGAAAATGGGCGACGTACGGCCAATCCCGTCGAAGGCGAAGCCCTGCTTGACGGGCTTTTCGCTGAATTGATCCAGCAGGCAGACGGCGATCCACTTGCATTGCACCAGGCCCTGACCGAAAACTTTCCGGCCATGCCCCCGGAGATGCGCGATCATGTGGTGGCCTATTCGGTGGGCCGCAGCGATGCGCTGCATACTGATCTGGCCTGTTTGTGGTTGCTCGACCCGGCACCGCATATCCGTTTTGCCGCAGCGCAAGGTCTGGCCGATCGGCTTGCGCGCGGCGACCTTCCGGGTCGCATTCTGGCAACATTGGTCGTGCTGCGGAGTTGGATGCCCGAGGATGCGGCACGGGGAAGGGTCGATTTGGTCATCAAGGAGGCCATGCGCAAAGGCGTTGTTGCCGACCCGGCCCAGACCCCATGGAAGATCCACGGCATCCGCATCACCTTACCGGATGGAGGTGGGGCGCAGAGCATCGGTGTCGCGCTGCAAGCCGGATCGCAGCGCAAGATGGCGATGCTGCTCCTGAAACAAGGGCAAGGCGTAAAGGACGCCTACACCATTCCATGTGCCAACGCCCGGGAGCAGAAGTCTATCATCGAGCGCATGTCGGAAGATGTCGGCGCATTGACCGGGACGGCCGACTGTTTGCGCCGGGCCGTGTCTCTCGCGCTTGCCGATGGTCTTGCCCGCGATCTGCCTCCAGTGCCGGGGTTGATCGAGGTGGCGCGCCTCTGCGGCCTCGACGGGCTGCGCCCGGAGGCCAGATCGACGCCAGATCTTATTGCCGGCATGGGATCGTTCGCGACCGTCAAGGCGCTTCCGCTGCGGAAACAGGGTGCCCTGATCATGGCCAGCGAAGACTGGTGGGATCGGCACGAGATCATCGAAAGCTGGTTCGAGGACAGCGATGAAGCCCGTGCGGTCCTCGACAAGGCGCGCAGCGCCCGCTCGGCGGAGGCCGCGCTCTGGAAATGGCTCGAGACCCGGCGCGACTGGTGGGCCCGTATCATGGCCCGCAGCGCCGATGTGCTGGAGACAAGCCTTCACCCGGATGCGACCGGTTTTGTGGCTTGCGCCATGGCGCTTCTTGATGGCCGGGAGCTGAAGAAGATCCCGCTCATGCTCGATATACACGAACAGACGATCGAGGCCTGGGTGCGGGATGATCCGGATTTCGATCCGGAGGCCTCGCTCGAGGATCTGGCCGAAGTGGCCCCCGAACCCGAGAAGAAGGGTGAAGTTGCAGCGCTGCTGCGCGGAACGGGTCTTTCGTCTGACTGGCTTGATGGCTACCTGACCGGGATCGTCATCGCGCCGAAAATCATCATGCCGAACCAGTGGCTGCCCCGGATACTCGACGCCGTTCTGCCCCGGATCGACCCGTCCCGCTTCCAGCGGTTCATGGACCTTCTGATGATGCGAGCCCAGGCGGTTGCCGAAATAGCGTCTGAGCCCGCCGAGTTCGCGGCCTCGATATCCAGTCGATCGAAGAAGGCGCAGGGCGATTGGGCCTCCGGGTTTTCTGAGGCCTTGGACAGGTTCCAGTCGGCATGGCCGAAGAAGGGCATGACCAAGGAGGACCGCAGATTGATTGAGATCGGCGCGGTGGGCCTCTCTGGTGCCGATCTGCCTGAACTCGCGGCTTTGATCGCAGAACGGCAGGCGAAAAACTCAGGGTGAAGATAGGGCGAGAAGCGTCGCGAAGGGCGGAAAGCAGCCCTTGAGTGAGGTCCACGGTTGTCGTGGAAGCGGACGCTCGTTGGAGGGAACCGGACTCCTGTCCAACCTTCTTCGCCTTTTGCGAGACACCCGCGGTCAATGTGAAAGCAAAACCGCCAGTCGCAGATCAGAAAACACTCCCTTTGTTGCGCCACCGAGGATGAAATCGCGAAGGCGCGAGTGGCCGAAGCCACCCATGGCCAAAAGCTGTGCCCCTTCGGCAATCGCGGTATCCTGCAGGGCTTTTGCTATGGACCGGCCATCGAGCGAGATGTCGATCGCCTTGGCGGCATATCCCCGGCGTTCCAGAGACGCTGCAAGCGTTTGCGCAAGGCCAGAACTATCAAGTGACTTCTCCCCCTGAACCGTCACCACAGAAATCCGGCCACCATCAGACAGAAGCGGAAGGGCATCGGACAACGCCCTGGCAGCGACCCGGCTTCCATCCCACGCAACGACAATGTGATCGATGGAATGCGGTACATTCGTCGCGGGAACAAGGATCACCGGGACGCCCGCGTCGAATACGACGGAATGCGCCAGGTCCTGTGTTGACAACGCGTCAGCCGACCACGGCAGAATGGCCAGATCAAAGACCCGTGCCTCGGTCGATGCCGCGTCCAGGGCCGCGCCCATCATCGCGGTATGGCTGCTTGCCGACAGGTCGCGTTCTGTACCGAAGGCACCCTTGATCAGGGTTTGCAGGCGGGCGCATTCTGCCTTGCTGCGCTCCTCGGCGGCACGCGCCATTCCTTCCACGTTGATCAGGTAGCCGCTGGCCACAGAGCCTGTCTTCGGGACATCCAGAGCAAACGTCGAGACATGCAGACCGCATCCCAGCGCCGCCGCCAAGTTGACCGCAGCCAGAACAGCCGGATCAGGTGCTGCTTCCGGATAAGTGTTCAGCGGCAGGTATGCGATGCGATGGGACATTGTTGTTTCCTTTTCTGAAGCGGCAGTTCACCGGCAATCAGCCGTCTGGCCGCGATGGGGCGCGACATCGGCTGCTGAAATGAGATTATGCGATCGGAAGATGACCATCATTGATCCAAGTCAATCAAACGTGGCCATACGTCAGTATAGATGTCTTTCAGGACGGAGAGTTAGAGAATGCCGCAGGACAGGTATCAGACGGTACAGGACGTAGCCGACAGGCTGAACGTCGCAGAGGCCACTGTGCGGCAATGGATCAAGTCTGGCGCACTCCGCGCCATCGATATCGGCAAAGGCTGGCGGATCGCGGATACCGATCTGGCACAGTTCCTGAGGGCGCACGAAACGTCACCCCGCCCGTCGGAAACCCGTCCCGGACAAACCGCAGAAAAGCAGAACGACAATGAACCGCCTCGCTGACAAGACCGCAATCGTGACTGGAGGTGACCGATGTTGCCGGCGAGGATGACGATGTTCTGCATGCTAGGACCCATAGCTCATGAGGGACGACGGGCAGACGATCTTGGCCGGACGAGTTGTGCGACCATGACGACTGCCGCGCTTCTTCGCCGATCACAGCGCCGCGCGTTGCTCTTTCGTTTCGCATCTGCTGCAGTCTGGAAAAGCGAAGATGAGCGGAGGCGGAACCAGCATGAAGACCCCAAATGACGACCTCGACCGTTGGCCTGATCCTGCTGGATCGAGCTCACTTCGCAGCGTTCTGGCGCATGACCTGATCGTCGAGGGTGATGTCATCTCCAGCGGTCCAGTCGATTTCCAAGGCAAGGTTGCTGGCTCGGTGCGCGCGCCGGACGTTGTTGTTGCTGATTCAGCTCATGTAGAAGGCTCCATTGTCGCGCACGACCTCTCTGTGCTCGGAGCGGTTTCCGGCACGATCTCGGCGCGGAACGTTCGACTCGCGCCGAGTGCAGTCGTGCATGCCGACGTCATCCATGAACGGATCGCCATCGAGGCTGGTGCAGAGCTGGAAGGCAGGCTACAGCGCAAGGCCTGACAGGCTTCAGTCCGCCATCCCTGTCATCCGTCTGGAAACAGGATTGCCTCGACGTCCATCGCGCCATTCAGGATGTGCAGGATCGTGATCCGCGCGTTGCCAATGCGATAGAAGATCAGGTAGCGACCATGGACGCGGCGTCGAATTCCATGATGTTCGTAGCGTGCCACCACTGGCCAAGCTTCGGGCAGGTCAGCGATGTCGAGACAGCTGCGATAGAGTTCACGCACGAAGCTTGCCGCACGCAGTGGGTTGTCGCGCGCGATGTAGTCGCCGATCGACTCGAGCTCGGCCTCGGCGGCCGCCGTGAGTTCGACAATCATTCCCGAACGGGACTCATGGCCTGGTACTTGGCCTCCAGCCGTGAGGCGACCTCAGACATAGGTTTGACGCGACCGGCCTCAGCGTCTGCAAGTCCTCGCGCGAGGGACTGATCAAGGACTGACAAGCGCGTTTCGCGTTCCTGAATCAAGCGAATGCCCTCACGAAGCACTTCGCTCTTCGAGTTGTAGCGGCCGGTCTCCACCAGTTTGGCGACGAAACGTTCGAGTTGCGGTCCAAGGTCAGCACTAATCATGGCGCCCTCCTATCCTCGGACCAACATGACAATCTTGATAACTGTTATCAACTCTCATCTCGATGCTTGCTGATTAAGTCGTTCGACGGCATCGGCAGGACTGCTACTCAGTGATGCGTCGCGGTACCCGCGCCGCACTTTCTGACGAACAGTAGTGGAAGCGCTTGACGGTCGCCTCCTTGATCGTGCGGTTCATCCGCTCGACCTGGCCGTTGGTCCAAGGGTGGTTCGGCTTGGTCAGGCGGTGCTCGATGCCGTTTGCCTCACAGATCATGTCGAAGCGCATCGGCCTGGAGTAGATAGTATTCCGGTTCCGAGGCTGCTCCGCGAATTGAATGCCGTTATCCGTGAGAATGGTGTGGACCTGATAGGGGACGGCCTCGAGCATATGCTGCAGGAACTCCCATGCGGTCTTTCTGTCAGCCGTGGCAACGAGCTGCGCGACCGCAAACTTTGACGTTCGGTCGATACCGACGAAGAGAAAGAGCTTGCCCTCGGCGGTCTGCACCTCGGCAATGTCGATATGGAAGAAGCCGATGGGATAGCGTTTGAACTTCTGTCGCTTGGGCTTGTCCCCTTCGACATCTGGCAAGCGCGAGATGCCGTGCCGCTGCAGGCACCGATGCAGCGCCGAACGGGTCAGGTGCGGAATCGACGGCTGCAGGGCATAGAGGCAGTCATCAAGCGGAAGCAGCGTATGGCGCCGGAACGCCACAACCGCCGCCTCTTCAGCCTCGGTCAGCACTGTGGACCGCGGCTCCGTCGGCCCGGTCTTCATGTCCTCGACCGTCGCGCGCTTGCGCCACTTCGCCACCGTCTTCGGGTTGATGCCCAGTTCGCGGCTCAGCTGCGAGAGAGAAGCTTGCGATCGCTGTATTGCAGCTCTGACGGCGTGCGTGGTCGTGGCGCTCCCGTGACGAACTTGTCCCATAGTGCTTCCTTCCATTCCCTCGAAAGGATCGCACCATCAAACCGTGGGATCAAACACCTAGGCCTCACGGCTTAGCGCCCACATCGCGTCGAACATCGCGGTCTGGAAGGCGGCAAATTCGGCGCTGTCGATGACCATGCCGTAACTTTCACGCGCCGATGAGATCAGGCAGACCTTGTTGCCATAGATCAGCGTCGTCATCGCCAGCGCATATTCGGGCGGGGCATAGCGCAACTTGCGCAGCCATGTGTCGCTGGAAGGCCAGATCGGTTCCAGATCATTTGCCTCGGATCGGATCACATGCAGCCAGACGCCCCGGCGGGCACGCTCCTCGAAATAACGTTCGATCTCATCCAGCCCGGGCTCGACCATCAGCTCTTTCATCGAGAAGGTCGCGCGCAGCACCTTTTCCTCGCCCGCGATCGTGTCCCAGAGCGCGGTCATGATGCCCTCACGCCCGGGATGAAAGCGCACATTGGGTTGGCCGCGTTCGTGGTGATACATCGACCGCAGGATGGGCATCATCTCGTCAAGCATCTGGCGCCGGGACTCGGCCCGCTCCAGCAGCACGCCGGGTTCGCGCGCAAGCACCAGCCGCCGCTTTCCGCGTTCGACAAATTCGACCAGCCCCTCGGCCTCAAGCTTCAGCAACCCGTCATGCGCGGTCGTGCGCGCCATGCCCGCCTTGGCCGCAACATCGCTGATCGAGGCGCCGCCAAGATTGATCGTCGTCAGATACAGCCGGTGCAGCGTGCCGGTGATGCCGATTCGCGCGAGTTTTTCTTCGATATCCATTCTGTATCCAGTCTGTCCCCTGAAGACCCTGCCCGAGTCCTTGTCGCAGCGCCACCCGCAGTCAATATGTCGGAATGATCCGACAGAATATGGGGACATTCAGGTCGGGAGGCAAGGATTTTTGCCAAAATTCCAAGTATAGTGCCTATTATATAAGCATATATAGGCGCAAACCCAGATTTTATCCTGTCATCTCTCGATTCTTATTTGACGGCTTTCACCGACACATGATCAACCCGACAGCAAGGCGGCAGATCGCAATCCACCCGCTTCCCATTACGGAGACAGACATGCAGAACAGCGCTGGATCACCAGCCCTATCGCCGCAAGCCGTTGCACGCCAAGGCGGCATGGCGCGGCTATTCAAAAACCGCAGCTTCCGGGGCGCGGTGGGTCTTTTGTCGTTCTTTGCGATCTGGCAGCTGCTGACCAGTATCGGCGTGATCGATGCCTTCCTGCTGCCGTCGCCCGTCGCTGTGGCCGGGGCGCTGTGGGATATGGCCGTGGACGGCTCGCTCTGGATCCATCTTGGCGCCAGCCTGCGGCGTGTTGCCATCGGGTTCGTGCTTGCCTGTATCGTGGGGATCGCGCTTGGTCTGGTCAGCGGCTGGTGGCGCGGTGTTGCCGATTTCCTGCGCCCGGTGATCGAGGCCCTGCGCCCGATTCCGCCGCTGGCCTGGATCCCGATCACCATCCTGTGGTTCGGGCTGGGCGACAGTGCCTCGTATTTTCTGGTGTTTCTGGGCGCGGTGTTTCCGACCTATGTCGCGACCTATACGGCGGTGCGCGGGCTTGACCGCAACCAGATGAATGCCGCGCTTTGCCTTGGAGCCAAGCCCTGGCAGCTGATCTGGGACGTGCTGGTTCCTGCCTCGCTGCCGATTGTCCTGCCGGGGATGCGGATCGCCCTTGGCATCGGCTGGATGTGCGTGGTCACCGCCGAGCTGATCGCCGCGCAGACCGGGCTTGGCTATCTGATCCAGCAATCGCGGATGCTGTTCCAGATCAACAATGTGGTGGCGGGTATGGTCACCATCGGGCTGGTCGGCTTTGCCATGTCGGCCGTGCTGGAAATGATCGAGCGCCGGGTGAATGCCTGGGCCCCTTCGGAACGGAGCTGAGATCCTGATGATGCAGACAGTCATTACCTCTGGCACGCCCTCGGCCGCCCCCGTCCAGATCGACATCCGCCATGCCGGCAAGGTTTTCGGCGGCAAGGGCGGCGACAGCGCCGTCATCGCGCTGGACGATGTGAACCTGACCATCCGCAAGGGCGAATTCATCTCGCTTCTGGGGCCGTCGGGATGCGGCAAATCCACGCTCCTCAGCATTGTAGCGGGCTTTCAGGGCGTAAGCTCGGGCAAGATCGAACAGAACGGCCGCCCGATCCTGCGCCCCGAGCCGTCGCGCACCGTGGTGTTTCAGGACTATGCCCTGTTTGGCTGGATGACCGTCCAGCAGAACGTGGAATTCGGCCTGAAGGCCAAGGGCATGGCCAAGCGCGACCGGGCCGCCATCGCCCGCGAACTGATCGCGCTGGTCCGGCTTTCGGGGTTTGAAGACAAATACCCGCATCAGACCTCGGGCGGGATGAAACAGCGCGCGGCGATTGCCCGGGCGCTGGCCCCCGATCCCGACATTCTGCTGATGGATGAACCCTTCGGGGCGCTTGATGCCCAGACCCGGGTGCTGCTGCAGGAAGAGATCGCCCGGATTTCATCCGAGGCCGGAAAGACCGTGCTTTTCGTCACCCACGGGATCGACGAGGCGGTGTTTCTGGCCGACCGCGTGGTGGTGATGAGCCCGCGCCCGGGTCGGGTGCGCCAAGAGGTGAACGTGCCGTTGCCGCGTCCGCGCACGGCCGAGATGCGGTCCGATCCATGGTTCGTTCAGACCGTCAATGAGCTTTGGGAAACATTGAAGCCGGACTGGCAAAAAGGGGAAGAAGAATGACGTCGATGATCACACGCCGCCGTTTCGGCCAGCTGGCCGCAGGCTTTGCCGCGACCGCGCCTTTTGCGGCCCCCGCAATCCTGCGCGCGCAGGAACTGGATGTCGTGCGGATGGGCTGGTTCAACACCACCACCGTTTCGGCCCAGATCGCCCATGTGCTGATCCGCACCGATATTGCCGAAAAGCACGGGATCAAGATGGAGATGCTGCAGCTTGCCGCATCGCCCGCCATCACCGAAGGTCTGGTCTCGGGCGCCTGCGACATCGGCACGCTGTCGGACTTCGCCGCAGTCACCACCATGGCCATCGGCGCGCCGGTCACCACCGTCTCGTCGCAGGCGCGGTTCCGTTCGGGTGTGCTGGCGACCACCAAATCGGGCATCACCTCGGTCGAGGAACTGCGCGGCAAGCAGGTTTACGGCACCTTCGGCATCACCGCCTTCCAGAACGCGCAGGATGCGATGATCAAGGCGGGGCTGACGCCCGGCAAGGACATGACCTTCGTAAACGTCGGCCCGGCCGAGCTGGCCGATGCCGTGGGGTCGCAGCAGATCGATGCCTTCTTCACCTATGACCCCTTCGTTGCCTTCTTTGAAAACTCGGGCATGGCCAAGGTGATCTCGCAGGATCTGTCGCCGGTCATCGCCCTGACCGCGCGCAATGAATTCGTCGAAGGCCGCCCCGACGTGCTGAAACGCTATCTGGTCGCCAGCAACGAGGCGCTGTTCTTCGCCAGCCAGAATCAGGAACTGGTCAATGGCTGGTTCCGTTCGCTTGAACCGGCCAAGAACATCCCGCTCGAGGTTCTGCAGGAGGCGTCAAGCTATGATCCCGCCTGGGGCGCCAAGACGCTGACCGATGTCCGGGCCGAACTGTCCGCCGAGCAGATCGCCAAGATCGGTGTGCTGGGGGTCTGGGGGGCCGAGAACAAGCTTCTGCCGCGCGAACCTGTGGTGGCCGATTTCATCAATACCGAAATCGCCGCTGCGGCAGATGCCGAGTTCTGGGCCAGCGGCTTTGACGCGGCCTCGGTCAAGGTTCTGGGCTGAGGACATGGATCCGGGGGCGGTGGCAGAGCCGCCCCCGGGACCCGCACGATATGACCGATACCCCCCTGAACCCGCCCGACCGGCATTTCGACATGGCAGCGCTTGGCGGTGACGAACGCTATCGCCTGCTGGCCTCGTCGATCATGCCGCGCCCGATTGCCTGGGTCGTGACCTGCGATGCGACGGGCCGGGTGAATGCCGCACCCTATTCCTTTTTCAATATGTTCGGGTCCAACCGCCCGGTGGTGGCGCTTGGTCTGTTGCCGCGCCCCGACCGGCCCAAGGATACGGCGGCGAATATCCTCGCGACCGGCGAATTCGTCGTGAACCTTGTGCCCTATGCGCTGGCCGAGGCGATGAATCAGACCTGCATCGACGCGCCCCCGGGCACGGACGAGCTCGATCTGGCCGGGCTTGCGACCAAACCTTCGCTTGCGATCCGTCCGCCCCGGATCACCGCATCCCCCGTGGCCTTTGAATGCGTGCTGCGCCACCGGATCGAAACCGGGCCCGGCCAACTGCTGATCGTGGGGGAAGTGCTGCACGCCCATTTCGCCGGGCATCTTCTGACCGGCGACCCCGCCCGCCCGCGCATCGATGCGGATGCGCTGGATCTGGTCGGCCGGATGCATGGCCCCACGGCCTATACCCGGACCCGTGATCAGTTCGATCTGTCCCGCCCCGTCTGGCAGGACAGCCTGCCCCCCAAACAGGGGGAACCCAAGGAGAAGCTAGAAAATGACAACGGTTAAGGTGGCCGCCGTTCAGGCCGCAACCATTCCCTTTGATGCCGCTGCGGCCACGGCCCGCACCATCGCGCTGCTGGAAGAGACCGCAGCCACCGGCGCGCGGATTGTGGTTTTCCCTGAAGCCTTTATCGGGGGCTATCCGCGCGGCCTTGATTTCGGCTGTGTCGTCGGCCGCCGCACGCCCGAAGGGCGCGGCGATTTCGCCCGCTACGCCAAGGGCGCGATCACCGTGCCCGGCGCCGAGGTGGATCAGATCGCCGAGGCCTGCATGCGCCTTGACCTGACCGTGGCACTGGGTGTGATCGAGCGGGATATGGGCACGCTTTACTGCACGATCCTCTACTTCACCCCCAAGGGATATGCGGGCAAGCACCGCAAACTGATGCCCACCGGATCCGAGCGGCTGGTTTGGGGTTATGGCGACGGGTCGACGCTTGAGGTGGTCGATACCGAATGGGGTGTCTTCGGCGGCGCGGTCTGCTGGGAACATTACATGCCGCTTCTGCGGGCGGCCTTTTATGCCAAGGGTGTGCAGATATGGTCCGCCCCCACCGCTGATGACCGCCCGACATGGGTATCCACCATGCAGCATGTCGCGATGGAGGGGCGGTGCTTCGTCATCTCGGCCTGTCAGGTCATGCAGCGGTCAGATTATCCCGAGGATTACGACAGCCGAATCGAGGCCGCGCCTGCGGATTACATCATGCATGGCCGGTCGGTCATCGTCGGGCCTTTGGGCGAGATTCTGGCCGGGCCGCTGGTTGATGCCGAAGGTATCCTGGCCGCCGACATCAATCTGGACGACATTCTTGGTGCCAAGCTGGATTTTGATCCGGTCGGTCACTACGCGCGCCCAGATGTCTTTACGCTGCATGTGAACGAGCGGGAAAACCATCCGGTGATCAGCAGTTAATTGTCAATCCCAGCCAAGACGGCCGTGCCGTACTAGGCGCGAAGGCGGGTTTCTGCAGTAAGGGCCTAGGGCTGGTGGACATCGGCTGGCTGAGAGAAAGAGTACGGCTGCGCTATTCGTGACGGGTCCGGGAATGAGGATTGGCCTCAGGCGGCCCGTCACGGAGCGACAGCCATGAATAATATGCAGTTATCGTTACTTATTTACAGCAGCTGCCATTCTGGTTGCTAGGTTCTTCTGGTACCTGATCAAGCTGACGCTGATAGGTCTCTTTGCCTTCAACTGGGCCAACTTCAACGCAGTTGCCAATGCCGTCATCGGCGGGCTCGACTACGTCGCCGGGGCCCTGATCTCCTCGGTTGGCGGCGGCGGGGCAGGGGCCACGTACTTTGCCGCCGAGTTCGATGATCTCATCACGGAGTTCAGCCAGTACCTGAACGCTATCGGTAACAACCTGAACTGGATGACTGGCGCGATCCTCGGCGGAATCGGCCTCGTGTTGCTCAGCCTCCTTGGCTTCATGACCGGCATCGTCCTCATCTTCGCCAAGATGATGCTGACCCTAATGCTCGGCCTTGCACCGATCATGATCGCGCTGTCGCTCTTCGATGCAACCAAGGATTTCTTCCACAGATGGGTCTCGACGACGATCAGCTACGCCTTCTTTCCCATCGTCATCGCCGCCATGTTCTCGACCGTCGTCGGCATGGCGAATTCGCTGCTGGCCCAGCTCGGCGATCCGAACTCAGCCACCAACATCGGCTCGCTGGTGCCGTTCTTCGTGATGGTGTTCCTGGCCAAGGGCTTCGTCGCGGCAACACCCCTGATCGTGCGGGGGATTTCGGGGAACCTAATGGTGGCCGCGGCACCCGCGATCGTCAGCGGTTCTGCAGGAGTGCTGCGGGGGCTCGTGAATACCGCAGGTGTGCAAGGCAGGGCGCGGATCGGAGCGCTGACCACGGGTGAGGCGATCGGGCGGGGGGCGGTGCAGGCCCCTGCAGCTGTGCGGAGCGCCGCAGCGACCGCGAGCGCACAGGTGGTCAGGATGGCTGAGAGAGCAAAGCGGTTGGGGCGGTAAAATCCAATGCGCCGCCGCCATGATGCCTTCTCGTTGATGCGAAGGGCGGGAAGTGTGCATTCGCTGCGCCGGTCACGAACGGCAGCAGTGCGAACAAAGCGCCAATTCGCTGCAGTTACTCGAACGACCGCTTCACGATGATCTAAATTCGTTCGGGAAAGCGCCTGATGCGTTGCACCAGGCGCCTCTTGTTCCTGTCACATCGCGTTACTTGATGGCGAGGATGTCGAAGTTGTGGACGTTAGCGACCACACCGTCGTCCCACCCGCCAGCGACCAACTCCGCTGCCCGTTCGTTCAGCAGCCCGGCGACTTGACCGGCAAAGTGTGCTTCACGGCCAGCATTGTTGGCGAAGATGTCGAAGATTGCGAAGGATGTCTCGTCAATCTGCAGCGCCGCCCAGAACAGTGTGCCGGGTTCGCTTTCTCCGACGATGGGACCAGCTGCGGTCAGCAAGGCTGCCAATTCCGGCCCTCTGCCGGGTGCTGCTTCGAGCGTGATGTACGTGGCTGTCGTGGCCGAGTAGAGATCAACCGGTTCTTTCACCGACAGGACATCGGAATTGTTGATATTCGCGACAACACCATCGTCCCAGCCCCCGGCGACCAGCGCGTCGGCATTTTGGTTCAAAGCCGCGGCTACAGCGCCGGAGAAATGCGCATTGCGCGCTTTTTCATCCACGAAGATATCAAAGATCGCGAGCGTATCGTCGGCTTGCAAGGCAAACCAAAGCACGGTGCCTGGTTCGGTGTCCGCGACAATCGGGGCGGCTCCGGCCAGAAATTTGGCGAATGCTTCGGTCTGGCCTTCAGCGGCGGGCATGGCGATGTAGCTGGCAGTGTGATTTTCCATTGGGGTTTCCTGTGCGAGTGCAGATGTCGTGATCAAGGCCAAAGCGGCGAGTGTCTTGAGAATTTGGGCTTTCATGGTCGCCTCCTGATCGACAGGTCGTTGTGGTTTCGATGCACCCTTTTCCCATGCCGAATGCCTCAGACACCAATCCCGAACTTCTATTCTTTGATAGACATGTGCTATGGTGAACCTCATGGCGGAAAGTGACGGAGACCGTGGCAGTGGAGATGAACCAGATCAGGTATTTTTTGGCTGTCTGCCAGCATCGCAACTTCACCCATGCCGCTAGCGCCTCAAATGTTTCCCAACCGTCCCTGACGACCGCGATCAAGAAACTTGAACACGAGCTCGGTGGTGATCTGTTTGTCAGGGACCGCGCGGGATGCAGGTTGACGGCACTCGGAAAACTCATGCAGCCAAGGCTACAGAAGGCGCATGACGAAACGCAGGCAGCTAAGGCAGAAGCCGTCCGCCACACGCGACTAGAGCGGGTTCCTGTTTCTGTCGGTGTTGGCGAAACGATTGGTCACAACCGGATTTCAGCCGCCGTGGAACGCTTCCGTACACGATTGCCGCAAGCCGAAATAGAGTTGATCGTGGCGTCGGCCTCCAAGCTTCTGGCCGGATTGCGAGAGGGTGAATTTGACGTCGTAGTCACAGCAGCGACGGTCAGTGAAGACCTCTATCGAATAGACCGGCTCTATGACGAGTCCTACAAGGTTGTGGTGTCCAAGTCGCATCCGTTGTCTGAACGAGACGCTGTTTCTCTTTCGACACTCGCTGAAACTGACATGCTCGATCGACCCAATTGCGAAATGCGCGATGCGTTGCATCGGGCATGTGCAGACCAAGGTCTCGAACTCTACGCAGCCTATCGGTCAAATCGCGTGGATTGGTTAGTCGAACTCGCGCGGCAGGGATTAGGCGCGGTGATTTTGCCAACCACGGCAATTCCAGCAGACAGGGGCCTCGTTTCGATACCCATCGACGGCCCTGAAATTTCGCGAACTGTTTCTGCTCTTCGTTATCGGCACCAAACGACGAGACCAGAGACAAATGATCTGATCCGTGAGATTGCGCGTGTGTAGGCGTAGTATCATTGATGGCCGACATTCGCGCATAGTGCAGTAACTGGTACTTTGGGCCGACCAGCGCGGAATGCGCCGGTCGGATTAGTTTTCTAAAGGTCGATCCCCTCAGAGAGCGTCAAAGCATCCTCGATGTCGACACCGAGATAGCGCACCGTGCTGTCCATCTTCGTATGGCCAAGCAGCAGCTGGACCGCCCGTAGGTTTCCGGTCTTCTTGTAGATCTGCGCCACCTTGGTTCGCCGCATCGAATGTGTACCGTAGGCGCTAGGCTCCAGTCCGACCGATACAACCCATCCCCGGACGATCCGGGCATACTGTCGCGTCGACAGATGCGGACTGCCATGGATTCGGCTGGGCCAAAGGAACTCCAGGCCGATCATTTCGGGGTCGTGGATCCAGCGCTCGAGAGACAGCCGCGTCGTCTCGGTGATTTCGAACCGGACCGGCTTCGCGGTCTTGCTCTGGATCATCGACGCTCGTTCCTTGACACGCCCAGCAGCGAATACATCCCGGACCCTGAGACTGACGAGATCGCAACCACGCAACTTGCTGTCCACGGCCATGTTGAACAGCGCTAGGTCACGTAAATTGCCTGCCATCTCGAGGCGAACGCGTATGGACCAGACATGCCGGGGTAGAAGCGGGCGTTTCTGGCCAACAATACGTCCCTTGTTCCAAGGCGCACGGACGGGACGAAGGATAGGAAGAAAATCAACGGGCATGGGACTACCTCCAGTCCACCGGCCCCACCCTTCTTCGGTCATGCCGACCACGAGACTGTATCACGTTTCGGGCCAAGACGGGCATCGTCGGCCTGAGTGCGCATGGATGCAAGTGCGAACGCCTGCTCGCGACAAATGGCCGACGAGGTCCGTCATGCCAATGCGGATCGCACCTACTGTAGCGTGCGTTGGCGCAAAGAGTCCTTTGCGGTCATCTGTATCCGATGCTGGAAGCTGATCAGCCAGGCACAACACATATCGGTCAGGCTGGCCTTCAGCGCCGTAATTTGTTCCATGCCCAGCTGGCGCTCAAAGGCGTTGCGCACGGCTCCGTAGACCACGGTGGTCAGGGTCAGGTTGATCTCTGCGGCATGCTCCGGCGGCAGATCCGAAGCCTGACGAAACATCTTCGTCGTTGCTGCATCGACCCGCGTTGCGAAAGCCTGCATCAACTCACTGTTGTCGAGCGCCGCAACTGAACGATAAAGGGCTTGCGTCAGATCGGCCCGCTCGGTCTTGGTGGTCCAATAGGTCTCAATCAGCGCAGAGACCATTTTTGATGCGGGTTGGCCCGCCATGAGGGAGCAGGTTCCTTCAACACGTTCTGCCAAGGTGTTGAGGTAACGCTCGTTCAACGCGATGATCAGCGCCTGCTTGTTCGGGAAATACTGATACATCGTCCCGACCGATACGCCCGCGCGCTCGGACACGCGCGTTGTCGTGAGGCGCGCCAGACCCTCGGCCAGCAAAACCTGAATGGTCGCCTCAAAAATCGCGTCCACGGTCACGCGCGAGCGGCGTTGCACGGGTGTTTTACGGGGCTTGGACCATTGCGATACTTGGGGTGGCATATGCGAATCCAAAACCTGAAAACTCCTTCATATATTGTTCGCAGAGCTATGAAGGGAACACAAAAATGGCAGAGAACCGCATTGCGCTCGTGACCGGCGCCAACAAGGGCATCGGGTTGGAGATATCCCGCAAGCTGGCGCAAGCCGGTGTTCATGTGCTGATTGGCAGCCGTGACAAAGCACGTGGAGACGAGGCCGCCGCCGTTCTGGCGCGGGATGGACTGACCGCAAAGGCGGTTTTGCTGGACCTCGACAGGCCAGAGACCATTGCCGACACGGCCGAAGCCATCGCTGCCGATTACGGCCGTCTGGATATTCTGGTCAACAACGCGGGCATCTTCGATTTTGCTGACGCGACACCCAGCAAAGCCTCAATAGACGCCGTGCGGCGCGTGATGGAGGTCAACTTCATCGGCGCACTGGCTGTCACGCAAGCGATGCTCCCGTTGCTGCGCGCCGCGCCTGAAGCGCGGATCGTGAACCTATCGAGCGCGCTTGGGTCGCTGACGATGAACGCCGATCCCACCTCGCCCTACTATTCACAGCAGTTCATCGGTTACAACGCCTCGAAGGCGGCACTGAACATGTTGACGATCCAGCTGCATGAAGAGTTGCGGGGCACGAAGATCAAAGTGAACTCGATCAGCCCCGGTTTCGTGAAAACCGACCTGACCGGCTATGGCACGATGACCCCCGAAGAAGGCGCGAGGCTTCCGGCGGAATATGCGCTGAACGCTAAAAGCAGCGGTGGCTTTGTAGAGCCGGACGGAAGATCGCCGTGGTAATGGGAGTGGGACGGGGCGGAGTTACTGCTTCGTCCCGCATAGCCGACGGTGGCGGCGTGCTCAGGCCGCATCAAGCCTAAGCGTCAGCTTTCGGGAATGCTGCATTGCAGTAGCCGCAGGCGCCGACTGGCAGGTAAGGGCCGCGCTCGCTTGTCGTGACGAGCAAGACGGCTGAGGGGCCGAACCTGACAGTTGCTGTGGCGCAGCATGTTGCTCGCGAGCCCAAAGCTGCCGTTCACCCCGTTCCGTTTGAACGTCCGTTGTTCAACTTTTGTGCCCGTGGCCAGTGCAGCGGCCTGCGCCGCGTTGAAATGCATTTCTGGCGATACAGTCCCGTGTTTGGCGCGTCTCAGGGCCTCCTTGAGTTCCACTCGTTCTAGGATCATCGTAGATCGGAAGCCGAGTGTGCAACTGGCGTACATCGGCTGTCGCAGGTAGCGAGGTGCGCGGTCTTTCGGTTCCAGAAATCTATCCCAAGTGGGAATCCTTGAATACTTAAAGCTTGCTAAGAGACTGAATTTTCGTGAAAATGATATCAGACATAGATCGAGGGCCAGGATCATGCTGAAGAACGCTACTTTTAGCAATTTTACAAGCATACCGAGTGATAAGTGGGAATTTTCTCCTGGACTCAATGTGATTGTCGGGGAGAATGGTCTAGGTAAATCTCACGCTCTTAAAGCACTTTATTCAGTTTTGAACTCACTGAAACCAGATGGCTCGCAATTTAGTAGCCCGCCCCCTGAGAAGATTGGGAAATCTCAACTTGAGAAAATAATTGCAGATGAGTTGGTCGGTAATATGCGACCAGATAGCTTGGGGCGATTGGTAAAGCGCAAGCAAGGCAGGAATAGGGCCGAAGTCACCCTCAATTTCAAAGACAAGGCGCTCGATTTAAGCTTTGGCTTCGCAACAAACTCAAAGACTCAGGTAGAGATTGCCGATCTACCTACTGCAGCCTTAGCCAAGCCCCCGGTATTCATTCCCACCAGGGAGTTGATTACTCTGTGCCCGTGGTTTGTTTCACTCTTTGACACTTACAGCGTGCCTTTTGAAAAAACATGGCGTGACACAGTTCTTCTGCTGGGGGCCCCAAGTTTGCGGGGGGCGCGCGAAAAGAAGATTGGTGAACTCTTGTCTCCCATTGAAGACGCCATGGGGGGCAAGGTTGAGGTAGATGCGAACGGTCGATTTTTTCTTAGAGTAAATGGCGGGCGTATGGAGTCCGCATTGGTTGCTGAAGGCCTTCGCAAGTTCGCGATGTTGGCACGCTTGATAAGCACAGGTGTTTTGCTGGAACAAGGCTATCTCTTTTGGGATGAGCCGGAAACCAATCTTAACCCAAAGCTCATAAAGGTTCTTGCGGCAGTTATCGTCAGCCTAGCAGATCAAGGCATTCAAATTTTCCTCGCTACGCACTCAGTATTTCTTGTAAGGGAGATTGCGATCTTAACCGACGGTCGCAAGAAGAAGTCGCAGTCGCGTTACTTCTCTTTGGCTGCTTCGGGGGATGAAGAGGTTTCCCGGCTCGAGCAGGGCAATGAAATTGATGAACTGAGCACCTTAGTTCTGCTTGACGAAGATCTTCTTCAGTCGGATCGATATGTGGAGTCATCTCTACATGATTGATATAACGTTGATTGAAGGCAGATTGTCATTTGATTTTGAGCAAGTTAATTTTGCACAAAAATATGATGATTGGCGCCACTACAGGAAAGTCTTCAATTCAGCTTGTGAGTCGTCAAAAGCTGTTGACTTTTTGGCATCAAAGGCGGGCACTCTCTGGCTTATAGAGGTCAAGGACTACAGGAGGCATTTGAGAACGAAGCCTTCTGATCTGGCAGATGAGGTCATGTTAAAAGTCCGTGACACAATGGCGGGCCTTGTCAGCACTGCGTTCGTTGGGATGGATTCTGATGAGAAAAGTACATCGCGGAGTGCGCTTTCACATCGCAAACTCCGAATTATTTTTCACCTTGAGCAGCCGTCTAAACCATCGCGACTATTTCCAAGGTCAGTAGATCCAGCTGATATTTTAATGAAACTAAAGCAAAAGCTTCGCTTCGCTGACTATCACCCGATTGTAGTAGATAGAGCGACGTTTCCTGCGTCACTTGGGCGAGTGACCAGCATATAAAGGACGTCTTGGTAGTTGCTGTCTAAGCAAAGGCGTTCAATGCGACCGAAATGGACAAAATGACTGGCAGCGACCGTCCCAGTGCTGGCATTGGTGAACGCTGTAGCGTACGTCCGCTCTCCGTCCGACAGGCCATCTTGGTGAGGATGGCGCGCCTTCCTCTGCCGCAGATGCAAAGGGCCGCTTTTCCGCATCGCAGACGTTCCGCAGCTCGAGATGCTGCGCCCCATGTCCAATGGCCGGTTCGGGGAATGCCGCCGCGCAGCACCGGTGAGGCTCGACCGTCAGCTATGGGCCGGGTTCTGCTAGAGGTTTTCAAGCCTCCATGCCTGTTAGCTTTTGAGAAAACTTGCTCATCTTGGCGACTGCGATCGCGACGGATGGCTTCAGGGCATCGAGATCAACCGCGGGTGTGGCGACCGCTTTTCCTCCAGCCTGCGCTTCGGCACCGGTTTCTGCCCGCACCGCCTTCGCGGAGATGTCTGGCCGCGCGACAATCTCCGCTGCGAGTTTTGGCTCAGGCTCCACCGGGGCGTCCGACTTCGGCTTCTCCGGCCTTACAAAATCGACGACCATCCTTTCGGCCAAGCGCCGCTCCAACGCTTCCATCCGCGCGGTCAGCCCCTGAACCGCGGCGGTCTCCTTCGGCGGGTAGGGCAGCGGCCCGGATTGCGCTTCGAACAGCGTCTTGAAAGTCGGGTCTTGGAAATACACGATCCGATGGACGAGGAGCGGGTTCTGCCGCTCCGGGATGAGGATGGCCTGATCCGGGTTCAGCCGCCGAACTTCGTCGGGGGTCAGGAGGGGCCGCTCCTCCATCCTCCGACTGACGGACCGCCGCTGCATGAAATCCCGATCCCTCGACACGCTGTCCGACACAGAAAGCTTGGTCGTCTTGCCCAAAGCATCCGAAATCTCCCCGGCGGTCTTCTTGTCGTTGGCCGCGAGGTAGAGCTTCATGCCGGCGGCGGATTCGAGCGACATGCGGACGTTTTCGCCATAAATGTTGTCGAGGCCGGGGATCGACTGGGTGATGATCGAGACCCGCGCGCCGTGGCCGGCGAGCTGCTTCAGGGCCTGCTCGACGATGGGCATTGGCCCGAGTTGGTCGAACTCGTCGAGCATGACCATGACCGGCCAGGGCTCGACTTTTGGGTCAGGAAGGGTCGAACGCATGGTGGCAATGAGTTCGCCGAAGAAGAGCCGCACCAAGGGTGACAGTGTGCGGATGTCATCGGCGTTGACGACGACATAGATCGACATCGGGCGTTTGCGCAGATCCGTGAAGGAGAAGTCGTTGCCGGAGGTAGCCCGGTCCACGGCCGGGTTGTTCCAGAGCGTCATGCCTGCGCCACCCAGGACTGAAGCGTGGGACGACAAGGTCCGGTCGGAATAACCTGCGAACTTGCGGAATGTCTGGGCGGCGTTGGGGTGTTTCACCTCCTCGGCATGCTCGCCGTAGACCTCCTGGGTCGCACCCCGACCAAAGAGGATGCGGCTGATTTCGCCGATGGTGGGCTTGCCGCGCTCAATCGCCAGAAGCCCTGCAGCCACGAACAGCTCGCGTCCCTCGGTCAGGAAGTCGCCAGCCGTCCCTTTGTCCGAAACCGTCAGGAAGTAGTCCGAGATCTTGGCGAGTTCCGTGTATCGCTGTTCGGGGTTTTCAATGCGGGCGACGCGCTCGAGCGGGTTGTAGCGATGGGTCGGGTGTTCGAAGTCGAAGGGCGAGAAGCGATAGACCGCATCGCCCTCGGCTTGCCGATGCCGCGAGGTGGCCTCGAAGATCTCCCCCTTCACGTCGAGAACGACGATGCTGCCGTTGAACAGGAGCGTGTTCGGAATGACATAGCCCACGCCCTTGCCGGCGCGGGTGGGTGCGACCACGAGGCAATGCGGGAATTTCTGGAAGGTGGCGCTGACGTAGGGCGCGCGCTTTGAGGGAGCCCCGAGCTTACCGAAGACCATGCCTGCGCCTAACGGCTGCAAAAGGCCATTCGCTTTCATCTCGGCGCGGGCCTGGAACTTGGCCTGACCATAGCCGGTGAGCTGCTGGCGGAAGGTCAGGGCGACGGCGGCGATCGTGAAGACCACGGTCGAGGCACCGACGATCTGCCAGGGCAGCACCCAAGGCACGGACGTCAGCCGCGAAAGCCCGGGAAATTCCTCGATCAGAACAAAGATGCCAGTCGCGTTCGGATCGCGACCGAGGATCAGGTTGAGGACGAGGCCTCCGGCAATGAGGCCGACCAGAGCACCGGCCGTCAAGCCTAGCGGAAGAAGGAGCGCGATACGTTGCATGGTCAGAACTCCCGGTCCTTGGCATGCGTCCGGTCGTGAACAGGCGCGCGCGCATGTTCCGGCGGCTTGGGCGCGGCATCGGTTGCAATGCGGCGCTCAGCGGCTTCTACCTCATGGGCGCTGAGGCCGAGAGCGGGGTGTTCCTTTGCCGCGGAGATGACCGCTGCGGCCATGGCCTGGCGGGCACTCGCGTCGGGAACATCCTTGGCCAAGGCCTCGGTGCGTCCGGCGGCGATGTCTTTCAGCGCGTTGGCACCGTACCGCTCCTTCATTTCTTCCGCGAAATCCCGCGCTTGGGTCTCGTTGCGGAAGGCGACCGAGCCTTGCTGGGCATGGAGTTTCGCCATCTTGTCCAAGGCCTCAACCATCGGGTCAGGGGCTCGCGAAACGTCGATGCCGCGGGCGGACTGGATCATCTCGGCGGCGCGTTCGTAGAAACGATCCAGGCGTTCGGCGGCTGCACCGCGCCCTTGCGGGTTGTCGAGGTCATAGCCGTGACGCTTGGCGACGTCGCTGAGATCGGATTTCACCCAAGCTTTCTCTTCGCGGGCGTTGGCGGCCCCGGTCTCCAGGCGCTTTTGAAGCTTTTCGGCGTCGAGACCTGCGAGGCGGGCGTTGAGGGTCAGACTTGCCTGCAGATCGCCGGCGCCGCCGGTTTGAAGTGCCGTTTCTTCGCCGGCTATCGTCAACGTCGTTGGACTGATTGTCGTGCTGTAGAGGGTCGAACGGGGAGGGGCCTCGCGCCCGGTCTGCTCCCGATCCAGACCAAAGGCTTCTGCTGCATCTTTGGCGATGCCCTGCAGTTCCGATCGCAGTTCTTCCTGCCGGTCCGACGGCAGCCTGTCGATCTGTTCGCTCGACCTTGCCACCCAGGCGGATATGGCCCTCGCCGGGTCTGCCGTGAAGTCGCTGCGCAGCCGTTCTTCCTCTGCGTGGCCCATGAGAACCGGGCTTTCAGCCAGATGCCTGGCCAGGGCTTCACTCAACGGACCCTCGTCCGGAAACTTGGCCAGAACCTCGGCACCTCCATCGCGACCATAAGAAGTGACCGCAAGGAGTTCATCGGGCAGAAAGCCTGCGGATCCTTCGCCGTCGACAAACCGGCCCGTGCCAAGCGTGGCCTCGGCATCTGGAATATGCTCAGCCACCACTTGCCGCAACGCGGGATCGGCAACCAGACGTTCAGCATGATCACGGGTCGCCTCGGTGTCGCGGCCGAGGGTCAGTACCAGTTGAGCCTCTTCACCTGCATAGATCGCGGTTTCAGGTCGGGGGAATTCCGGCTGTTCCCGATGCTCCAGGACGAGGCCTGAGGGTATGCGTTCTGTGTCTTCGTCAAGGTCGCGTTCTGTCGCGGCCACCCGGCTTACAGCAATTTCCAGCCCCTCTTCGCCACCTTCGTAGAAATCCCAGGCGTGACGCAGGGCGTCCCGGCTGGTCGCAAAGGTCCGGTCCGAGAAGCTGATTTCCGTTTCCCCGTCAGGCAGCTTGGCTTCAAAACCCACATGCAAGCCCTTGTCGGTCGCCACGGCCACCGGGCGCAACTCGACATCCCGGTCCGTAATTACCCAATCCCCAGTGGCAATCACCGGCGACTTCTCTGCCGTGACGGCCTGACCGACCTGCGCTTCGGCGTCCACCACCCCTTCCCGGGCCTTCACCGCCGCCTGCAAGATGGACCCTGGTGCAGGTTCCTCCGTCCGATCTGACCAAAGGCTTGCCGCCTTCTCGGGTTCGCGGCGCGCGAAGGCCTCGAGGTCGTCTTTCAGCCCGGCGTCCAGCCGCTCGACGACATTTTCGCCATTCCGACCGGCTTGGACCCTCTCCAGGCGCTCGGAGATCGAAGCCTCCATAGCCGCCAGAAACCCGGCCCGAAATTCCGCATCGGGGGCATGCGAGTCCGGCAGCGATTTGAAATACCGCGTCTCGCCGCCCCCGTGGACCCCATGGAGTTCCGTGCGGGCCATGGTCCGGGCGGTGTTGCCGTCGACATGGGTGACCGAAGGCCGCTCAGCCGGATCGGCCCGGAAGAAGGCTTCGCCGGCTAGACGCGGGTCTTCGAACTCCTGCGAAGTCCCGGAGAAGGTCAAACGGACGGAGAAGTATTCCTTCCTCCGATCAGCGGCCCCGTTCGTCTGCAGGCCGTCAAAGTCCTGATCCATGAATGCAACCTTTCGGCCCGCTGGCCGGTCAAGAGAGGAAGAGGGTGGGCTGGGCGGTGCCTGTCAGTCGTCGAGCCCAGGGAAATACATCTCCATGATCCCGCGGCGGTCGCCCTGGCGGCCCATCTGCAGGATCACGTCGATCGATGTCTCGAGGTAGCGGATGACCTCGGCGAAGCTGAGTTTGGTGCCCTGTGCCATGACGAGAAGCGCCAGCCGGTCCATCGCTTTGCGCGCCGAATGGGCGTGGAGCGTGGTGAAAGAGCCGGAATGGCCGGTGTTGATCGCATCGAGAAACGTCGCGGCTTCCGCCCCGCGCAATTCGCCGAGGATGATCCGGTCTGGCCGAAGCCGCAGGGTCGCCTGCAGAAGCTTGTCCGCCGAGCGGGGCGAGGCCTCGTCACGCTGCGCGATCAGGCTTACGGTATTGGGCTGGCCGGGCAGGAGTTCGAGGGAATCCTCGATGGTGACGATGCGCTCATCGGGAGCGACCATCTCCAGAAGCTTGCGGCCGAGCTCGGTCTTCCCCGTCGAGGTGCCGCCCGAGACGATGACGTTCAGCCGCTCAGAGACGAGCCGCCCGAGAAAGGCATCGACATCCGCCCCTTCGGATCCGGCACGGATTTCCGCGACCATGACCCGCCGTTCCTCTTCCAGAGACTTCTCCTGTCCCCGCAAGAAGCTGAAGGAGCGCGGCGCGCGCCGATGATCCCCTTGTCGCGATCGAAACACCCGGATGCCGATGACCGTGCCGCCAGAGACAGCAGGTGTGCCGACCACCTGACAGCGCAGCATCAGATCACGGTAGCGAACGGCGGCCGAGACAAGCGGTGCGGCCTCTGTGAAGGTGTTCGAGGTCGAATTGGCGATCTGCGCGGCGAGGTCGCGCACTGAGCGCGCGGGCAGGGGTGCAAGCCCGCTCGGTCCCATATGGATTTGCCCCGACCTCTCGACCCAGATCGTGCCATCGGCATTGATCGCAAGTTCCATGACGGCCGGGTCAGCGAGTGCCGCGTCGAGTTGCCCGAGATAGGTATCGAGATAGCTCATCAGTAGAACTCGATATCGGCGTCGACCCGGACCATGACGACAGCCCCCTGATTGACGCTGATCGTCGGCGGGATGCGCAGGTAGTCGGCCATGACATCATTCACCGCCTCACCGAGGTCATTGCCGACGTTCTCGGCGGTGTCGGATGCCACCTCGTCGCCTTCGTATCGGGCGGCGGCGATCGCAGGGACGGCCCCGATCACCGAGATTAGGGCGGCGGTGCCGAAGCGCTGCAGGAAGTGGTTGCGCACCTTGCCGGGAAGGCCGGAGCGCCCGATGCGGTCCGTGCCGTAAGCTGCGAGTTCCACGGACTGGCCATCGGTGGTCACGATCCGGTCCCAGGCGATCAGCACCCGGCGTTGACCGGCATCGACCTCGGAATCGTAACGGCCAAAGAGACGGGAGCCGCGCGGGATGAGGACGCGGGACATATCGAAGGACCAGACATCGTGACTGACCACGGCGGCGACATTGCCGGAAACATCGGTGCTGACGGCGGTCTCCAACGAGGCCTCGATCAGGGTGCCCTGCATAACGGTATAGGCAGGGTTGGCGATCACCTCCGCTTGCCGGACCTCGGTCGACTTTGCCCCCGCGCGCCGGAAGGCCTCATCGCCTGTGGCAGCGGCACCTCCACCTCCAGGACCGGTCGGGGCGGCACCTCCCGTCTCCCCGCCCATATCCATGGAGGAGCGCATCGCGACCATATCGGAATGGATCTGCGCCTCTTTCAGCATCTCAGCTTCCTGGCGCTTGCGGGCCAGTTCCTCTTCGCGGGCCCGGGCCGCCTCGGCCTCGGCGTCACCCTCGACGAGCGCCTTGGTCTCAAGCTCGGTCTGGAGCCGGATGTTCTCGCGTTCGAGATCGGAGAGGGCCGCCTCGCGCGCCTTGGCATCGGCATCGAGGGCCACCAGTTGGGCCTTCAGATCGGCGAGCGCCGCCTCATCGGTGACGGTCACGGGATTGGCTTTCAGATCGGCGATCTGGGTATTCAGCGCCTCGATCTCGGCCTTGAGCCGGTCCGCCTCGGAAGTGTCCGGGACGGCAGGGACGATCTGCGGTTTTTCTTTCGTGATCGAAAACCCGTCGGCACCGCCATCCCCTTGGAAATCACTCACCGAGGCGGTTTCCAGCGCAGGTGCCGGGGCAGGGGCCTCCGGGGCGGCGATGACAAGCCAGGCCCCAACGCCGACGCCCGCCACAGCAGTCACGGCCGAGAGAGCATAGGGGTTCACGCCGCTGCGGCGCTTTGGTGCTTCGGCAGGTCTCATGCGGGCCATGCGCGCGGCAAGTTTGCCGTCCTGATCGTCTTCGCTCATTGGTCGGCCCCCGCTTCCGCGGTCACGCAGACATACTCATCCCCGTAGCGCAGAACCCAGCGTTCCGAGCGGGTGCTGACGGTGATCGTGGTGCCGCGCACGGCGGAGTTGACCGAGTATTCCTGTCCCTTGGCATCGGCCCGGAAGATCGTCGGCATCGGCGCGCCGGGCGGGATGAGAAAGGTGGTCTTCCGCCCATCATCCGAGATCGACACCGGCGCGAAGTCGGGGAGCCGCTTGCCCTTTTTCATGACCTTGTAGGTCATCGGTAGGGCCGCCGGGATGTCTGTTCCGGGCGAGGTGCCGCGGGAGCTGCCTGGCACGGTGAACTTCACCGAATAGTTTGGACTGCCCTTCGCACTCTCCGTCACTTGAAGGAAATAGATGTTCTTCTGGGTCTCGACCGTCAGGTTGGTCGTGGCGCCCGCCACCACCGGCTTGATGATGAAGAGGTTCGACCGCTCGAGCTTGTCGATCTTGAAACTTTCGAGATCGCCGATGGCGATCGACTGGATCTTCTCGCCATCGCCCAGTTCGACGAGGGTCACGGTCCGGAGTCGCGTGGTGATGCGATAGACCTGACCCTCCTGATAGGTGGCATAGGTCACCCGCGCGTCATGACTGCCGGATTTCGGGGCGGTCTCGGCAAAGGCGGGCAGGGCCGCGAGGCTGGCCAAAAGACCCGCCGTGATGAATATGAAGCGTCGGGTCATATCAGCCTTCCGAAGGGGTGAGGGCCTCGGATGTGAGGCGATAATCGGTAACGAGGAACCCGGTCGGGTTCTGCCAGACGAGATCGAGTGCGGTCTGTTTGGTCGGCTCAAACCGGTAGGTGACGGTCGCGGTAAACTTGCCTTCCCGGTCGGGGATACCCTCGCCATCCGAGACCCAGGTCTTGGTGAAGCGGACTTGTGCCGTAGTCTCGGTCACCGGCGTGATCGAGAGAATGTCGACCCGGACCTTGGAGCTCTCTCCGTAAAGTTTCGGCGGGTAGTTCGGATGGCCTTCGGTCCAGAGCGCCACGAGCGACGACTTCGCATTGGCCTCGGACCAGGTATAGGCGCGGAGAATCCGTTCCTCGTTGTCGTGCTGGTCATAGGTTTCGCGGTCGGTGACATAGGCGAAGAGAAGGCTTTGCCGTATGGCCTCGGCCTGTTCCATTCCGGCCTTCTCGACCGCCACCACGCGTTCGGCCACGCCCGTGTCCTTGTCGACGATGGCGAGGAAGGCTTCGGTCTCCTTCAGGGGCAGTAGGGTGACGACGGCGATCATCCCCATGAGGCCGATGGCGAGCCCGCCGCCTGCCACGGCGTAGGCAATGCGCTCGCGCTTCTTCACGCCGAAGAACATCTCGGCCTCGATAAAACTTCTCAATTCAGGGGGTGAACCTGTCATGGTCTTGCTCCGGAAAACGGGGGTTGGCGCGGCTGGCGGTGGCTGGATCAGCTGTCGCGGATGAACTGGCCGAGCCGCATCCGCGCCGCATGGCCCCGCTCGGCATCCGACCGAGCCTGATCGCGCAAATGGTGGTGTTCGGTCTTGCCGGTCATGAAGCCAGAGCGGAACTCGTTCATGCGCCGGGCAGAATAATCGCTTGCCTTCTCCAAAGGCTTGCCCGCAACCCGGAGGGCCTGGGGCGCAATGCTGGCAAGGCTGATCTGCCCAGTGATATGCGTCACGGCATTCGGGATGGCCATCAAAGCGAAGATACCGACGAAGACGATGACGAAGAAACCGAGGATCGAACCGAGATCGGTGACCGCATCCGCGTTTCGAAATACATCATGCGCCACCGTGACGACGGCGACGATGATCCCTGCGGAGGCGACCGGGTACATCAGATAGCCAATCATCGCCGAGAGCCAGGCCTCAAAGATGCCCTTGGTCTTCTCGAAAATTGTGGCGCCAATGGCGAGCGGGGCAACGCCCAGAAGGAAGGCGATCATCAGTTTGGCGAAGCCGACGATGAAGACATAGACCGCCATCAGAATGCCGAGGACGACATAGAGGATCGCGGCGACGAAGCCGCGCATGATTGAGGACATGGCGGACGAAACAGAGTCGACGTTGCCGGCCATCATGTTGGCCATGTCATCCATGGCTGCTGTGGCGGAGGTCGCCACACCGCCGCCGCCAAGGCGGAAGTATTCCAGTGCCAGATCGCTCAGACCATTGCTGGCAGCCTGATAGATCTGGCTGAAGTTCGACCAGGTGAGACCGAACATCAGCACCATCACGATGCGGAAGGCGAGTTGCACTGCATCGCGCATGGCGATGCGGTAGACATTGAGGGCGGCATTGATCCCGACCATGACGAGGAGGAGCGCGAGGAGGCTCGAGTAGATCGGGCCGACGGCACTGGCTGTTGCCTCAAAAAACCGTTGGCCCGCCGCCGTGATCGCCGCATCCAAAGTCGTCAGAATGGTCGAGACGCTATCCATCAGAAAGAACCGCCACACATGGTCTCGGCGATGGGAAACAGCTCATTCGAAGTGTCGAAGACCACCTTGGTGTCCTGCCAGCTCAGGCGCTCTTTTCCGGTTTCTTTGCGGATAGCTGCTGCAATGAGGTCCACGTCGGACCAGGCTGCAACTTTCCCTGCACATGTGCAGTCGCTTGTGGCGATCACGTTGCGCACCTTCACGTAGCCATAGATATCCCGATAGGCACGGGCCTCAGGCCCACTCTGGCTCATGGCATATTCCGGCGGCCACTGAGCCTCACAGTTCCGGAACTCTTCATTCACTGCTCCCGGGATCGGCTGGACATCGTCCGGCACATCGATCTTCGGCAGGACGTCGAGGAAGGCCTCTTCCTGCGCCAGATCGGCCGGGGCAGGGGTCTCGGCCGGGGCCATCCCCGTCCACAGGGTCGCCAGGATCAGCGCCGTGCTGAAGGGTCTCGCTTGCAGCTTCCTCATTTTCATTCCTTCCGGATCACTTTGATGAACTTCTCTTCCTCGGCGGCTGTGGCGGCATCCATGACGCCGGCTTCCCCCATGCCCATGAGCTGGGCGGACTCCATGTTCCAGATATTGGCCATGGCGATGGAAAGCTCGGCCGTGACCCTCGTGTTGAGGTCGATGGCTTCCTTCAGCCCCTCGGTGTCCGGGATCTCCTGGACCAGATCGTGCACCCGTTCGAGGCTTTCGGACGCCTTGACCGAGGAGGTTTCCGCCGCGGCCGACAGGAAGGCGGCCGTGTTGGCCTGCGTGCCAATCCGCGCCGCGCCCGGATCCTCGCTTTTCGAAAGCGTGTCGACGGTGGCGGTGTCCAAACCGACCGAGGCGAAGAAATCCGACACATATTGCCCGGCCGGCATGTCGCCGACCTTGCCCGAGGTGGTCATCAGGGAATACTTCCCGTCCTTCGCCGCGAGGAGCCCGCCGGTCAGGTCAGCGACATCCGGCAGGATGTCGTCAAAGAACGTGTCAGGGTCAGGAATGCCAAGGGCTTCCAGCGTCAGCCCGTTCCGGAGTGCGTCGAGCTGCGCCTTCAGGGTGGCGATCTGCTCGATCTGTTTCAGGATCTGCTCGTCGAGCTTCAGGTTCGAGGTGATCATTTCGCGCACCTGCAGCTTTGCCTCGGTCAGCACCTCGCCGATCTTGGCAATGCTGGTGAGGTCGATGGTCGGCACGCCTTGGGCCGCCGCTGGGAGCGGCAGCGCCAGTGCTGCGGTGAGGAGAAGGGCACTGACGCCCCGGATGCGCTTGGAGATCATTCGGAACCAGCCTTTACCTTGATGAATGTTGCGTCGCGGGCGTAAGCCTCGATCCAGAGCGCGTAGCGCGCCTGGTCTACCTTGACCCGTGCGGCCTTGACCCGGTCGACCATCAGCGCGATCCGCACAGCCTCGGCACGCGCATAGCTGTTGAGATCCAGCGCTTCCTTGGCCGACTTGGTGGTCGGAATCTTTTCGATTAGGACGCGGAGCCGTTTCAGCGAAGCCTCGATCTCGAGGCTCGCTTCCATCCCATAGTGCAACCCTGCGTCCGAGACATTCGAGGCCGTGGCTATCGCCATGTCGCGCGGATCGAACGTGCCGACCTGATCGATGCCGCTGATCTTGGCCGCATAGGCGTTGAAGAACCCGGTGATACGGACGACGTAATCCTGGGTCTCCTTGAAGGGCGGGATGCCGCCGTATTTCGAGACATTGCCGGGGCCGGCGTTGTAGGCCGCCAAGGCCAGCGGAACGGAGCCAAACTTGTTGAGCTGGGTCAGGAAATACCGGGCACCACCGTCAAGCTGCAGCATCGGGTCGTCATAATAGGCCGGGTAGATGCCGAGATCTTTTGCGGTATCCGGCATGACCTGCGTCAGGCCGAAGGCACCGACCGGCGAGCGCGCGCCGATGGAAAACCCGGATTCCTGTTTCACAAGGCTCTGGAACCAGATGCGGAATTCGACGGGGTTGAGACCAGCACGCGCGAGGCCCGGATGGCCCGCGTACTTCTTCGCGGTAGTGACGATCATCTCCTCGATGCCGGTCTTGCCGTCGCCAAAGAGCCGTGCCGCATAGGGGCTGTTATCTTCGACATCATAGAGGACTTCTGCCTCGGCCCCCGGGATCACTTCCAGGTCGCCGATCCAGGGCGTGTTGCCCGTCATCATCGCGAGCGTGGCGTCGAGCGCATCAAGCTGTTGCTGATGCAACTCGGCAATCCGCGCCTTCTTGTCGGCCTCAAGTTCCCGAGCGCCCGTCAGGTAGGACATCTGCGCGATTTCCAGGCTGTGCTGGATGATCGACTTGCCGTCGGCAATCGGCACGCCTTGCGCGAAGGCCGCCAGCGGCAGCGCCGCCGCCATCAGGGCAAGCGCCCTGACAGGTCGTCTGGATTTAGCGGCAGGGAATGACATCGACGGGCGAGGTATTGCCGCGCGAGACAAGGCCCGCATCCGGGCTTGCGCCCTTGGTGGAAGTGGTCACAGTAGAGCCAGCGGTGGCCCAGCAATTGGTCTTGGCGATCGGCACTTCGGCGCAGCCCGCGAGGCCAGAACATCCGATTCCGATAAGCAATGTTATGTAACATACTGATTTCATTTATCAATCATTCCTTCCAGAATTTGGGCCGCGCGGCATAGTCCGCACCGAAGGCATTGAGACCGGCCTGGCCACCGCCAAGCGCTGTCAGCAGAGGCCCGAGCGCCTTCAGATCGACGTTCAGAACCGTCGAGCCGCGTGGGGAACGTGACAGGACCAGCCGCTGACCCGAGATCGGGTTCAGGACGAAATCCAGCTCGCCATCGGTTAGGCGGAAGCTGTCATAGTCGCTTGATGCTGCTTCACCGTTCGGGAAGAGAAGCTGGTTCGGCAGCGCTTCCAGGATCGAGCGGGCTTTCGAGCCGCGGATCTGGCTCGGGAACTGGGTCATCATCACCACGACCACGTTCTTCTTCCGGGCCGTCACCAGCCATTCGGCGAGCTTTCTGGCGAAATACTCGTCGTCGAGAACCTTCCAGGCCTCGTCAATGAGGATCAGTGTCGGGCGCTTTTCCTCTATCAGCATCTCGATGCGGCGGAAGAGATAGCCGAGGATCGCCGTGCGTTCGGTGCCGAGATCGAGGATCTCCGTCAGATCGACTGCGGTCACATCATGGCTGGCGAAATCCACCACCGGCTCTGAGGCTTCACCGAAGACCCAGCCATAGCGACCATCCGGTCCCCATTCCCGGAGTCGCTGCGCCAGATCGAGGCCATCGCCAACATCGCCAAAGAGTTCCTGGAAACTCTGGAAGTTCCGCAAGCCCTCGCGCGCCTTGCCGTTCTGGGCGATTGCGGATTTGAGGGCCTCGGATTGCAACGGTGTCATTGGCCCGGAACGGGATTCGAGAAGTGCCACCAGCCAGTCGAGAAGCCAGGCTTCGCCGCGTTCTCCGGCCTCGGTCGCGAGCGGGTTCAGCCCCGTCGGGCGTCCTGCGCGCACCTCGGCATAGCGGCCGCCGAGTGCGTGTACTGCCATTTTGAGACCAGCTTCCTTGTCGAAGATGATCGTCCGGCCCCCTGCCCTCTGGGCTTGGGCTGCAAGGAAGGCGACAGTCGTTGTCTTGCCGCCGCCGGATTTTCCCAAGACCAGGGTATGCCCATTGGTCGGCTCTGCCGTCGGGTCGCCCGGTTCATGGAAGCTGAAGCGATGGAGGGAGCCCTGCAGCGTCTGAAAAGCCGTGATCGGCGTCGCCCAGGGAAGGCGCGCCTTTTCCGTGCCGGTGTCGGCGGCATGAAGGGCCGCCATGTCCGCGAAATTGATCGACGACACTGTCATGTCGCGCGCCCGATAGTCCATGTTGCCGGGATGCATCGCAAAGAACGCAGCTTCGAGCGCTGTGACCTCGCGCACGAGCCGCATGCCGTTCTGATGCGCGATACCGCGGATGTGGGCGACCTCGGCGTCGAGCGCAGCCTCAGTCTCAGCAAAGACCGTGATCGTCATCTGGTGCACGCCGAAGCCGAGTGCGCCGCTCTCGGCCTTGTCCGCCGCCTCGAAAAGCTGTGCCTCAACCGTGGCGGCAATGTCTTCCGCGGACCGCATTTGCGCGACGCGGCGCTTCACCCGCTCGGCGATGCTGCCGCGTTCAATCGGCGTGTAGCTGTGGGTGATGATCGTATCCTGCGCGGCCCCGAGCGCATCGAGCATGCCGGGCCAGGTCGCTGTGGCGTAGGATTTGACATAGAGAACGGCGGCAAGTCTTGGGATGGACGTCCCCTCCTCGATCTCGATCACGCCCTTGCAAAACTGCACGGAGGTACCGGCGGCATCTTCCGCGAGGAGGCAGTACGGGCTGCGCGGGTGGTCACGCAACTCACCGGTCAGAAGCGAGGCGTAGAAGCCAACCAGGCTTCCATCGCTGATCTTCATCCGGCGGGTCTTGATGCCGAGACCGGTCTCGAGGATGGAGGCCACCTCGCGCAATTCTTCCAGTCGCCGTGCCGTGTCTTCGCCCCAGACCCGGGCCGCAGCTTTGCCAAAGAGCGGAACGGCCAGCGGGGCCACTTGTCGACGGACGACGGTCAGGATCAGCACAGAGTCCTGCAGGTTGCGGCGGTTGAGCTCCCTGCCCCAGGCCCTGTCGATGTCGGCCGCAAAGCTCGTCCCATGGATGGGCGCAATACCGGTCTCCGCGGGACGCATCATCCGGTGCAGGTAGAAAGTGAACCGCTCGTCGAGCGTGTCGAGGAGATGCGCGAAGCCTGCACGAAGGGCTGAGACTGCAGACGCACCCGATGTGACTCCGTCGATGCCCCTCACCTCCAGCGACAGCATCAGCGCATTGTCCCGGGTGCGAACGACCTCGTCATCAAGTTCGATGACGTAAGGAAGATGGGCGTAGATCTTCGGGCTGGCCGGGATTAACCGCCCTGCCCTACCCTTTGGCTTGTCCCGCTCAAGAAACATGGCGCCGCCTCCGGTTCAGGATGGCGAGCGGCGTCACCTGCATCATGACCGCAAAGACATGATGCCCGTTGGGGTTCACCTTGGTGGCAAGGCGTGCAAACCCGTACCAGACCGGGGCAGTCAGGAACCACCAGACCGGTTTGAAGAGGATGAAAGGCAGCACGGTCATCGCTCCCACTGCCATGGCATAGGGCATCGGCAGGCCGAGGAACTTGGCTTGCCGAGAGAGCCCGAGGATGACCGCGCTTTTCTCCATGGGTCCGGCCTCGCCTCAGCTGAAGGACGAGCGCAGGTTGGCGACGATGGCGGGACCGGCGAACACAAGGAAGGCGCCGACCACGACGAGGGCTACCCAAGCCCAGGAAATGCGGTTGAAGGCGGCAAGGAAGCCAGTGACTACGAAGGCGATGCCGAAGAAGGCAGTCGCGAGCGTACCCCGGAACGAGGCAAGGATGCCGGTCGCCACGGTCTCGGCTTTGGTGAAGACCACCTGTGCCAAAGCGGGCTCGGCTTGTGCCAACACCAGGGTGCAAAGGGCCAGGCCCAGAAGAGCCACTTGTTCGTTACGCATGTCTTGGATTTGTCCTTCTGGTCAGAGATCGGCGAGGATGCGGTCGTAAGCCGCCATCACCTTTACGATGTGGGATTGGGTCTCAAGGTAGGGTGGAATGCCGTCATATTTGCGCACGGCTTCCGGCCCGGCGTTATAGGCGGCAAGCGCAAGCTCGAGGCTGCCGAACTCGGCCATCTGCTCAAGGAGATAGCGCGCACCACCGTCGAGGTTTTCGATCGGGTCGGCCGGATCGACGCGCAGATAGTCCGCTGTTCCGGGCATCAGTTGCGCGAGGCCAAGGGCGCCGGCATGGCTCACCGCTCCTTGGGTGTAATTGCTTTCGACCTTGATCATCGCCTGGAAGAACGCGGCCCATTCCGCCGGTGAGAGGTCGAGCGCCGAGAGAGCCGGATCATCCTGATAGCGGGCAGCAATCAGCCGGATCGCGGGTAGCACTTCAGTCGGTGCCGCAACGCCCTTGGAGCTGAAAGAGACCTCGACGGTCGCCGCCTCCCCTTCCCGGGCATTTTCCTCCGATTCCGGGCGCGCCGGAACGATCAGTCTTCCTTGGCCGTCATAGCGCAGGACGGAGGTATCAAGAGAGGCGAGCTTGATCGCTGCCCCCTGACCTTCCCGTTCATTCCACCGGATCACCTCGGCCTGCGAGGCTCCGCATGCCGCGGCGGACATCGCCAGCGACAGCAGGCACGTCGAGATGATCGAGGGCAAGCTTGCCAAAGGCGAGGCCGAACATGCCGATCGGCGAGTTGACGATCCGTTCCCGCGCAAGAGCTGTGACAAGCATGAAGCGTTCGCCTGAGGCATTGACGACATAGAACAGCCATTCGCCGGAAAAGCGCCCCTCGGGGTCCGGAGCTGATACACACTCGATCTCAACCGTTGCTCCTTCCGTTGCCGCCATCTTGCGGAAATCGCGTTCCAGCAAGACGGGCAAAGCACGTCTTCTTTTCGTCATGGGTTCCCCTCGGGTTCGGTCTGTCGGGGATCGTTGTAACGGAAAGTTTTCCGTGCGGCGATGCCTAACAGAAAGTCTGGCGCATACAACGCAAAAATGACAAACACGATAAAATAAGTCTGTAGGGCGAACAGCCCAAGGCCTCCGTAGCATGGGCGGTCGGGCGACAGATGACAGGGCAAGGATCGGAGATCTCGATGAATTCAGAAGTCAAAGATGCCTCGTATCGCCAGAGAAACAGGGGAAATCGCCCCCCGTTTCCGCTGCCGATCCGAGGACGGCTCTTACGCCAGGTGGGCGTGCTGCGTGTCGCATTCGCCGTCGCAACCTGCGCCCCTTTCGGTGTGGTCCCCGCCTCAGCACAACCTGAAGTGATTCGTTGCCTGCCACCCGAAGCACCGATGACCGAGCTGCCGGTCGACGTCCTGGCCGAGTACCGCAAGGAGATTGCAGGAGAGTTCGAGGCGTATTTCTCGTCGATCACGGAACACATCGCCTGCCTCGATGAAGAGCGCGCCCGGGTCCTGGATGAGGCCCGTGCTGCGACCGAGGCCTACACCCGCCTCATCAACACCATCCCTGTGAGAAAGGATCTCCCGTGAAACCTCACCTCCCTGCTCTGCTCCTCGGTCTCGGGCTTTCGACCGCCACCGTCTTACCCGCTGCTGCCTATCCGGTCGACTGCGCGATTCTGCTCTGTCTCGCAGGGGGCTGGCCCGCCTCCGCCGAATGCGCTCATGCCCGCGCAGTCTTCATCCGGCGCATCACACCTTGGCCGATCGAGCCGCCGCTGCAGATCTGGAACTGTCCAATGCGGGCGAGTTTCCATGGTGAGGAGCAACCGATTGAGCGCCTGTTCGACATCGCCGTTCGCGGTGAACCGGTGCCGCTCATCTCGAGCCCGGAAACACCGCTGGCGCTTCAGCTCGTCCAGGATCGGGCCGATGTCGACATCTCTGATCCGGCCTTTGACTTCGTCCGCTCGATCCGCGTGTTCGAGATCACCTACCAACAACGAAGGAACCGGGATGGCGACTGCAACAGCTGGGGCGTCGTGTACATGGGCTCCTATGGCGCTCAGGGCGACTACAGCCGTCGCCGGAGCAGTGTTTCTGCTGTTCCAGCTGCGTCAGATCTCGCTGTGCCGGCGGACTGCCGCGACTATCGGCACCGGTCAGTCTTCGTCGAGTGGCGCGACTATAAAGGCAGCTACGGACACGAAGAGGTTCATTACTGAGCCCTGAACGACCTCTCTCTGCCGAAACGATCGAAAGACGTAGCTCCTAGAAACAGAAACGACGCCAGACCATAGGCCCGACGCCGCACTGAATTCCCTCGTGGTAGTGGGAATCTAGCGCGAGCTTTGGGTCCGTTCAACCGGCAAATGCCTTTGCCGAAACGAAATTTTGCACGCCTCGCGGTCTGGTGTCGCCCCAAGACGGAACGACACATCATGGAACTCACGACCGGTGCCATCCTGCGCCGCATTACCGAAACGCCGCTCTCAACATCGGCTCATAAGCTCGCGACGATCATCCTCGACGGGATCGCCTGGAAGGATGGCTACAACGGGCTCGAGCGCGGAACGGCCGTGTTCACGCTGGCGCATCTCGCCGAAAAGATGGGGGTGTCGCGGCAGCACTTGACGGCGCTTTTGGTCGAGCTTTCAGCATCCGGTTTGGCGCTGGTCCGTTGGAAGCCGAACGGCAAGTTCGCGCCCTGGCTCTTCCGGTTTGGAGGAAACGCAGATGCCGACGCGCCGCCAGATGTCGTGACATCTAGAGGCGACACATCACTATCTAGAGAGTCTAAGAACAAAATTATCTTTGCAGGGAGGATCGAGATTGATGCAGGGACCAACGTCTATCGCTCACCCTGGGCGGACCTGATCAAGACTGCGAAGGCGTCACTCGCTTGCTGGAACGTCGATACGCAGGTCATTTGGGAGCGCTTCGTTGCCTTCAACCGGGCGCGTGGCAACGCGGCAGTGCCAGCGGGGTTTCTTCTGGGCTTCATGCGGCGGTGGCGCACTTCACCGGGCGCCGCCGCTCGGCCGGAGGACGCACCGACACCGCAACGTGCGCTTGAACCAGAAGAGCGCGAGCTCCATGGTCAGATCAAGGCTGCCCCGAGTGCCAACCGCCAGTTTCACGCGTCGGATCTTTGTCGCCTCATCGGGCAAGCGGCCTACGAGGCTCGCGTCCTCGACGTCATCCGGCAGTTCGGTTGCCCAAGGTTCACTGCCACCCTGGTGGTACACGGACGGGCCGTGATAGCTGGCGAGATCCCGCGTTGACCTTGGCTGAAGCCGGAGCTGGAGTCGACTGCGTGGCTTTTCTTCGACTACATGATGAGGATTTGTCTTTTTTACAGGGACTTAAAAAAACCGCCTAAAGCCGCAAGCTCATGCTCGCTCGCCTTGGTTTCCGCCTTCGCCAGCCCCCGTCCCTTGATCAGCGCATAGACCGCCGGGATGACGACCAGTGTCAGGATGGTGGAGGACACCATGCCGCCTATCATCGGAACGGCGATGCGGCTCATCACTTCGGACCCAGTGCCATGAGCCCAAAGGATCGGCATCAGACCCGCCATGATGGCAACAACTGTCATCATCTTGGGTCGCACCCGCTCTACCGCGCCGACCATGATCGCGCCGTCGAGATCGGCGCGCGTGAAGACGCGACCGACGCGCGCGACTTCTGCCCTGCGCTCGGCCAGCGCATGGTCGAGGTAGATCAGCATGATCACCCCAGTTTCCGCCGCGACCCCGGCAAGAGCGATGAACCCGACAGCGACCGCCACGGACGTGTTGAAACCCATCCACCACATCAGCCAGACCCCGCCGACCAGCGCGAAGGGCAAGGACAGCATGACGATCAGGGTTTCGGTCAGGCGGCGGAAGTTCAGGAACAACAGCAGGAAGATCACCGCCAATGTCACCGGGACAACGATGGCCAGCCGCGCCTTGGCTCGCTCCAGGTATTCGAACTGTCCGCTCCAGCCCAGCGAATAGCCGGGCGGCAGGGTCACTTCCCCAGCGACGGCGGCCTGCGCCTCGGCGACATAGCCGCCGAGGTCGCGACCGGAGATGTCGACGAAGATGTAAACCGCCAGTTGGCCGTTCTCGGTGCGGATCGAAGTGGCGCCACGTGTCCGTTCCTCGGCAGCAACCTCGCCCAGGGGTACCGTGCCGCCGCCGGGGAGCGCCACCTGCACCTCGCGCGCGATGGCGTCCGGATCCTGCCGCAGCGCCGCCGGGTAGCGCAGCGCCACGTTGTAACGTTCGCGCCCCTCGACCGTCTGGGTGATGGCCTCGGCGCCGAGCGCCATGGCGATCACTTCCTGCACATCCTCGATCGACAGGCCATAACGCGCCAGCCGCTCGCGGTCGGGCTCGATGTCGAGGTAATAGCCGCCGATCACCCGTTCGGCATAGGCGCTGGTCGTGCCGGGAACGGCGCGCAGCACCGCCTCGACCTCGCGGGCGATGCGCTCCATCTCGGTCAGGTCCGTGCCGAAGACTTTCACTCCTACCGGCGTGCGGATGCCGGTCGCTAGCATGTCGATGCGGGCGCGGATCGGTTGGGTCCAGGCGTTGGAGACGCCGGGGAACTGCAGGGCCGCATCCATCTCGGCGCGCAAGCTGTCCATCGTCACGCCGGAGCGCCATTCGTCCTTCGGCTTCAGCTGGATTATGGTCTCAAACATCTCGGTGGGCGCAGGGTCAGTTGGGGTCAGCGCGCGACCGGCCTTGCCGAAGACAGTTGCCACTTCGGGGAACGACCGGATGATGCGGTCCTGCATCTGCATCAGTTCCGCCGCCTTGGTGACCGAGAGGCCTGGCAAGGTGGTGGGCATGTACATCATCGTGCCCTCGTCCAGCGCGGGCATGAACTCGGACCCGAGCTGCCGTGCAGGCCAGGCCGTGGCGACCAGCGCGACCAGGGCCAGGAGGATGGTGAAGACCCGCGCCTTGAGCACCCATTGGATGACCGGGCGGTAGATCGCGATCAGGACCCGGTTCACCGGGTTGCGGTGTTCGGCTACGATCCGCCCGCGCACGAAGATCACCATCAGGGCGGGCACCAGCGTCACCGATAAGAGCGCCGCCGCCGCCATGGCGAAGGTCTTGGTCGCGGCCAAGGGGCCAAAGAGCCGCCCCTCCTGTCCTTCCAGCGCGAAGATCGGCAGGAAGGACACTGTGATGATGAGCAAACTGAAGAACAATGCCGGGCCGACCTCTGACGCGGCTTCAATCAGCACTTCCACCCGCGGCTTGCCGGGTTCGGCTCGCTCCAGGTGCTTGTGGGCGTTTTCGATCATCACGATGGCGGCGTCGATCATCGCGCCGATGGCAATGGCGATGCCTCCAAGACTCATGATGTTGGCCCCGATGCCAAGCAGCCGCATGGCCGTGAAGGCCATGAGCAGCCCGACCGGCAGCATGATGATGGCCACCATAGACGAGCGGACATGCAGCAGGAATACGAACGTGACCAACGCCACGACGATGCTTTCCTCCAGCAAGGTTGTCCGCAGGGTCTCGATGGCCGATAGGATCAGATCGGACCGGTCATAAACGGTGACGATCTCCACCCCTTCGGGCAGGCTTTGCGCGATGGTGTCGATCTCGGCCTTGGCATTGTCGATCACGTCGAGCGCATTGGCACCGACCCGCTGCAGCACGATGCCGCTGGCCACCTCGCCCTCACCATCCAGTTCAGCGATACCCCGGCGTTCATCGGGCACAACCTCGACCCGCGCCACGTCGCGCAAGAGGACTGGCACGCCCCCTTCTGCGCGGATCGGAACCATTTCCAGATCGGCAATGCCGTCGAGATAACCCCGCCCGCGCACCATGAACTCGAACTCGGAAAGTTCGACCGTACGGCCGCCGGTGTCCATGTTGCTGGCGGCAACGGCTTCGCCGATTTCGGACAGCGTGATGCCAAGCGCCCGCATCCACACCGGATCGACGGTGATCGAGTATTGCTTGACAAAGCCGCCGACACTGGCGACCTCGGATACGCCATCGGCGCGACTGATGCCGAAGCGCATCACCCAGTCCTGCAGGGACCGCAGTTCCGCAAGGCTCAGGTTCTCGCCTTTCAGGGCGTATTGATAGACCCAGCCCACACCCGTTGCGTCGGGGCCAAGGGCGGGCGTCACCCCATCCGGCAGGCGTGCGGCGGCGGCGTTGAGGTATTCCAGCACGCGCGAGCGCGCCCAGTAAGGGTCAACGCCATCTTCGAAGATGATGTAGACGAAAGAGATGCCGAAGAACGAGAACCCCCGCACGACCCGCGACTGCGGAACGGTCAGCATGGCCGAGGTCAGGGGATAGGTGACCTGATCCTCGACCACCTGTGGCGCTTGCCCGGGGTATTCGGTCAGCACGATCACCTGCACATCCGACAGGTCGGGGATGGCGTCGATCGGCAGCGTGCGCAGCGACCAGAGGCCCGCCGCCACGGTGAAGACGGTGGCGAAGAGAACGAGTGCCACGTTGCGGGCCGACCAGGCGATGATATTGGCGATCATTGGTCGGCCTCCGGCGCGGCCAGCGCAGCCAGCGCCGCGTTCAGGTTGCTTTCGGCGTCGATCAGGAAGGTGGCGGCACTGACCACCCGGTCGCCCGCTGCCACGCCGGTGACGATCTCGATCATGCCGCCGCCCCGGCGGCCGACCGTCACCGGTTCGGGCCGGAACCGCCCCTCACCCAGATCGAGGATCACCACCTGCCGGTCGCCGGTGTCGATCACCGCCCCTTGCTTCACGCAGGACCCGCCGGGACCGATTGCGCGCGGCAGTGCCGTCTGGGTGCAGATCCCCTACCCCTGGGTTCTGGGCGAGGCGCATCATGTCGCCCTCGTGACCAACACCGGCACCGTCTTTGGGCACGAGATCGCCGTGGCCGTGCCCACCCCGCAGGCGTCAGGGGGGCAGCTTCGATTGCAAGCGCTGGTCGGCGCGCTTGTGGGCCTTCTGCCAGTTGCGCTTGGTCTGATGTTCTACCCGGCCATGCGCGGCTTCGGCACGTCCGGCATGAACTTCGTGCTGGCGCTGACCGTCGGCATGCTGGCCTTCCTGCTCTTGGACATGATGGGCGAGGCCACCGAACTCGCGGCTGAGGCAGCCGCGCTGTTCCAGGGGTCCGTCATGGTCTGGCTGTCGGCGCTGGCGAGTTTCCTTCTCCTCATGGCCATCGGGCGATGGCGCGGACGGCCCGAGGGGCTGGCGCTGGCCTTCTACATCGCGCTCGGTATCGGGCTGCACAACTTCGGCGAGGGGCTGGCCATCGGCGGCGCCTTCGCCGCAGGGGCCGCGGGCTTGGGTACCTTCCTCGTCCTCGGCTTCGCGCTGCACAATGTGACCGAAGGCATCGGCATCGCAGCACCCATGTTGCGCATCCGTCCGCCGCTCTGGAGCTTTGCCGCGCTGACCTTGCTTGCCGGCGGCCCGGCAGTGCTCGGCATCTGGGCCGGCAGCCTCGCCTACGCCCCGCAATGGTCTGCTTTCGCGCTTGCGGTCGGTGCGGGCGCGATCCTGCAGGTGATGGTGGAGGTCACGGCCTACCTGCAACGCCAGAACAGCGACCGGCAGGCGATCCTCTACTCTCCCGCTGTCCTCGGCGGCTTCCTAGGCGGGATCGCCTTCATGTATGTGACGGCGGCATTGATCAAGGTTTGACCGTCGGCGAAGCGGCGCAGCTGAGCATTTTTCGCGCGCTCAGCCAGTTGTGGCAGGACGGTTTTCCGTGGCGGTGCAGATCGGGCGACCTTCCGCCGTGCGCAGCGGCAGCATTGTCGTCTCAACCGGGCCGACGTGCTCGTACCAGTAGCAGCCGTCTTCGGGCAGCAAAACCACCGCGCGAAGGTTCTGGTAGGGTGCAGCTATCGCCATCACACCTTCGGGCAGCTCCTGCAGGAAGCGCGACGGCTCGTCGCCGACCCTGCCGACCGGTGCTGTGCAGGCTGACAGCATCATCAAGGAGACCGCCAGCACAACTGAGCGCCCCGCGACGACGGTGCGCGAGATACTCCCATGCTTCGAAAGTCCCAATGTGATTTGCGTTTTCTTTCCCGGGATCATGTTCAGGCCGTCAGTTCCACGTTGCCTTCCTCGGCCGGATACAGATGCGCCGTCACCCCGGTCTCAACCTGGTCGTAGAGATCGATGATATGCGGCATTACCATGCGCACGCAGCCGGAACTGGCCCGGCTGCCGATGGACCGCGGCAGCGGCGTGCCGTGGATGCGCAGATAGGTGTCACGGCTGCCAAGGAAGAGGTAAAGCGCCCGCGACCCGAGAGCATTGCCGGGACCGGGATCCATGCCGTCGGCATACTGCGCGTAGATCTCGGGTTCGCGCTCGATCATCTGTGGTGTGGGAGTCCACCTTGGCCACTTGGCCTTGCGGCCAACCGTGTAGGTGCCCGGCTCGTAGAGCCCCGACCGCCCGATGGCGACGCCATAGCGCATCGCAGTGCCGTCTGACTGGATGTGGTAGAGATAACGCGCGATCGCATCGACATGGATGTCGCCAGGCGTCAGCCCGGCGCGCGCCTCGACGCGGACCGGAAGCAGCCGCGGATGCAGGCCCCATGGATTGGTCGTTGCCGCGACGTAGCCCGGCGGTGTCACCTGCGCATCCCAAGCTGCCCACTGTCCCTGCAGATCGGAGGCGGCGAAAGCTGGGGTCACAAGTGGCGCGGAGAAGAGGGCGGAAGTCATCTTCAGGAAATGCCGTCGGGTCGACATGTTGTCCGCTTTCGGTTCAATTGAGGGCAGCACGCTTGCCGAGCACGACAAACAATGCACAGAACGTGACAAAGGCCCTTAATGTCCACTCAAGTCTGCGTGAAGAAGCTGCGGCCGGAACAAGAAAAAGACTAAAGACGCCTCCCGCCCGTTTGCCGCGAGAATCGTCACCTTGCTTTGTTGACGTGGATGATCGGTGACGATGGATTGACGGCGGGACTAGCTGGTCTTTGGACGCCGGCGTGTCACTTCAATCGCTCTTCTGCCCGTGTTCGGGCTATGTGCCAAAGGAGCAAAGGGAAAGGCGGTCCTGCCGACTCTTCGTTCTCGTTATGTCACGGTGCTTGGTCCCTTCGCAAAGGAGCTCGCTGGTCGAAAGGAAAAAGCCGCGATGGTGGAAGATCTGACAAGAGCGTGAATGTGAAGAACCGCCATTGCACCTCAACCCACTTGAGCAATTAGCGTCATCGCTCAGGTTCGGAGGGCACGGCTGTTGATCGACCTTGATGGACTTTTGCGCGTCGGATCGGAAGGACCGCGCGCAGCGATCTGGCTACCAAGTGGATTGATCTTTGGTGCCGTCTTTGTCTTGGCGCTGCCCCCCTTCTCGCTCCTGCCCTTCGCGTTTCTGTCCCTTGCGGCACTTTCACTGCTTTTGCGTGGGGCGACTGGCACATCTTCCATCCTCATTGGTTTTGTCTTCGGTCTTGGCCAGTTCGCACCGGGGCTGTTCTGGATCACCGAAAGCTTTCAGGTCGAGGCCGACCGGTTCGGCTGGCTGGCACTGCCTTCGGTTCTCGGACTTGCGGCGGTCCTGTCGGTTTTTCCCGCGCTGGCCTGCGCCCTAGCGGCGCGGCTAGAACGTGCGGGCCTGCCACTAGCCCTGTCGCTAGCAACCTCCTGGACAATCGCTGAATGGCTACGTGGTCATGTGCTGACAGGTTTTCCCTGGAATCTTGCCGCCTATGCGCTGGCCGACTGGACCATTCTTGCCCAAGGAGCCTCGGTCCTGGGCAGCTACGGACTGGGGTTCGTCCTCGTTTTTGCGGCAGCCAGCATTGGACATGCGATTGGCGGACCATCACGAGAAAGCCGTCGGGCAAATCTTGGGCTGGCTGCGGCAACGATGCTGGCCTTGGCAATCTTCGGCAGTCTTCGCGTTGCGCTTCTGTCGGCGGACACCGGCCAAGGACGAGAGGTTCGCATCGTTCAGCCGAACATCCTGCAAAGCGCGAAGTGGGACCCGGCGGCGCGCAACGCCAACATCGCGCGGCTCCTGCTCCTCTCGGCTCGGCCCGGTGCGTTCGACCTGCTCTTATGGCCCGAAACGGCGTGGCCGGGGTTTCTCGCCGAAGACCCGGGGGCGAGAGCGATGATCGGCTGGCTCCTGCCGGATCGCGCTGTGCTTCTGACCGGCAGTCCGGAGCGGGAGGCCGCTGGGATCGACGCAATCTATCGCAACGCGGTCCTGGCCATCGGTCCGGACGGCACCGTCCTGGCACGCTATGCCAAGCATCACCTCGTCCCCTTTGGCGAGTATGTACCCTGGCGCAGCGTGCTGCCGTTCCAGCGGATCGTTCAGTCCCTTGGCGACTTCACGCCCGGCCCCGGACCCCGGACGCTTGCTTTCGGTCCCTTTCCGTTTCCCGGCGTTGCGATCTGCTACGAAATCATCTTTCCCGGGCATGTGGTCGATGACGCGATACGGCCCGACTGGATCTTCAACGCGACCAATGACGCTTGGTTCGGCACCTCGATCGGACCATGGCAGCACTTCGCCTCGGCCCGGATGCGTGCGGTCGAAGAGGGCTTGCCGCTGGTTCGCGCGGCCAACACCGGAATTTCAGCCGTGGTCGACCCGTTCGGGCGCGTCACGGCTCTCCTCGATCTCGGCGAACAGGGGATCATCGACGCACGCCTGCCGAGGCCGCTTCGCGCAACCCTCTACGCCCGTTTCGGGGACTGGATGCTGCTGGAAATGCTGGTCGCAAGCTGGACCGGATATGGCCTTCTGGGGCGGAAAAGCGCCACGAGGCTACGAAAAGGAAACACAACATGATCGGACCCGTTTTCGCCTTGGTAGGCTTCGTCTGGGGCGTATTGGTTGCTCGCAAGCGCTGGGGCACGCGGCTCGACTGCCTGCAGTATGGAGCGGGATACGGAATAGCCTTCGGCCTCGCCGGGACTCTCATAGGTATCGCGCTGGCGCGATTTCTGGTCCCGCACGGATAGGCGAAAGCCCGCCTGCCAGATCTGGACGCGGTAGTTGCGACTTGAACCTCTAGTTGCTCAAGGTTCTAGACCGCCCACGACGAAACCTGGGACTATTGAATGCGCCTTCGGAACCTGCAGATCATCCTCTGGGCCGCAACCATTGTGGCGACCGTCGCGTTTCTCGCGCTGCGCTGGTCATCTGCAGGGATGCAGGACGAAGCCGATGCGGCCTTTTCCCCGTCCTTCTCGCTTGCGGACAGCGAGGGCGCGCAGCGGATATCGGAAGAGTTTCGTGGCAAGTTCCTGCTGGTCTTCTTCGGCTTCACGAGTTGCCCGGACGTGTGCCCCACTACCCTGTCCGAGGTCGCGCAGGTGATGGATGATCTCGGGCCGGATGCGGCGAAGGTGCAACCCATCTTCGTTTCCGTCGACCCGGAGCGGGACCGGCGGCTCGGCCTTCGAGAATACACTGAGGCCTTTCACCCTGCGATCCTCGGGCTTGCGGGCACCGATGCGGACATGGAGGCCGCGGCGGAGAGCTTCAAGATCTACTTCGCCCGCAAGGACGACACAGAGGTCGCGGATGGCTACACCATGTCGCACAGTCCCGGCCTGTTCCTGATCGGCCCGGACGGCGTATGGCTGCGGCAGTTCGCGTACGGCACGCCCGCCGCCGACATCCTTTCCGACCTCAGATCGAGATTCTGACCAATGAAATCCTTGTTCCTTTCCACAGCCCTGCTCCTCGCCGCCCCAGCCGCCTTCGCCTGCGAGGCGTTCACCGTCGGTGACCTGACCATCGAACACGCCTGGTCCAAGGCGACCATCGGTGCGGAGCGCCCGGCTGTGTTCTATGTCGAGATCACGAACGGAGGGAGCACCGACGACGCCCTGATCGGCATTACGACGCCGACCGCGACCATGCCGATGCTTCACGAGACCGTCGTTACCGACGGCATCGCCTCGATGCCCCACGCGATGTCGATCCCGGTTCCGGCGGGCGAGATTGTGGCGCTGTCACCCGGCGGCTACCACGGCATGCTGATGGGGCTCGGCACAGCGCTGAAGGAGGGTGACCGGTTCCCCGTCACCCTGATCTTTGAGAATGCGGGCGAAGTGACCGTCGATGTAGACGTGCTGTCCCTGCGCGCGGCGGGTCCGGATTGCAGCGACGCCGGGCAGTGATCCTGGGCCTCGGGGCCTCAGGCGCGGCTGTCGCCTTTATGCTGGCGTCGGCGCGTGGCGGACACGTGACCGGCAGCGCGGGAACGCCTTGTTGCCCCTGCCTGTCGGCGACATGGACTGGCAGCTCACCGATCACCGCGGACAACCCGTTGGGCCTTCAGACTGGATCGGCCGCCCCGTCATGTTCTTCTTCGGCTTCACCTGGTGCCCGGACGTCTGTCCGACGACACTGAGCGACATCTCGCTCTGGCTCGAGGAACTGGGGCCCGACGCCGACCGGCTCATCGTGGCCCTGGTCACGGTCGATCCCGACCGCGATACGCCAGAGGTCCTTGCCGACTATCTCGGCAACTTCGATCCGCGCATCATCGGGTTGACAGGGTCCGCCGAACAGGTGGCGAAGGCTGCCGCCGATCTTCGGGTGAAATACGCGCGCGTGCCGCGGGACGATGGTGACTACACGATGGACCACACCGCCGGTGTGTTCCTGTTCCACCCGGACGGACGCTTTGCCAGCATCATCGACTTCCACGAGGATCGGCGCTTTGCCGTTCCGAAGATACGCCGAACCCTCAGCTGAAAGGTCATTCTGCCAGATGATCCGCTCTGCCCTCATCGTCCTTGCCGCCGCCTCTCTCGTACCTTTGCAGGCTGCGGCCGACCCGCCGACCGCGCATCTTCCGACCGCGTTCGATGCGACGATTGCCTCCGGCGATACGCTCGACAGTGTGCTTGGTCGCGCAGGTGTCCCTGCGGGGATCCGGGCAGAGGCCGCCTTGGCTCTTGCGGGGGTCTACGACCTCACCGACTTGCGGCCGGGCCATCGCATCGAGTGGACGGCCACATCGGGCGATCCGGCGAGCCTGACACGCCTGTCGCTCTTCGTGGAAGATGGCGTCGAGATTGTACTGAGCTTCGACGGCCCGGTTGCAGCCGAGCGGCTTGAGCCCCCGATCCGTGAGGCGGACCGGCGAGAGACGCTTGTCCTTGACGGCACGCTTTACGAAGCCCTCGTGGCGCGCAACGCGCCGGAGCGCTTCGCCGTGGACCTGACTGCGCTCCTCGCAGGCCAGGTCGATTTCCGGCGAGAACTGCAGGGCGGCGAGACATTCGCGCTGGTCTGGCAGGAAGACCAGCTTCCTGACGGCAGCATCGCGGGCGAGCCTCGGCTGAACTATGCGCGACTGGAACTTGCAGACAGGGTGCTTGAACTCGTCGCCACCGAAGCCGCAGGACCCGTCATCGTGTTCGAGGACGGAGAAGCCGTCCAGCGGTCCGCCGCGCCGATCCTCGGTGCCCGGCTGTCGTCCGTCTTCGGGCGACGCAACCATCCTGTTCTCGGGGGCGTGCGGATGCACACCGGGATCGACTATGCCGCTCCGGTCGGAACCGAAGTCTCGGCCACCGGTGCCGGGCATGTGGTCTTTGCCGGTACGATCCGAGGTTACGGTCTGACCATCGACATCGATCACGGCGGCGGGGTTGTGACGCGCTATGCCCATCTGTCCGAGATTGCCGAGGATGTTCGGGAAGGCACCCGGGTCAAGGCCGGTGACAGCATCGGTGCCGTTGGCGCGACGGGCCTCGTGAGCGGCCCGAACCTGCACTACGAGGTCCGCGTTGACGGTCGGCCGGTCGATCCGACGGACCGGGAAGCCCTGCCGGAACAAGAGATTGCCTCGTCCGAGGATCTTGATGCGCTGACGACATGGCGCCGCGAGACGGGCTTTGAAGCTTTGGTAGTAGGAGATCGGGGATGAGCGGGCAGCACATCGGACGGCGCAACCTGCTGCTTGCGGCAGCGGCCAGCGTCGCGGTCCCAGGGCGCGCCGCCTGGTCGCAAGCGGAACCACCGATCCATGTCGTCAAGGGACGCGGCTGTGAATGCTGCGAAGCCTGGGTGGACTACCTGCGCGAGCAAGGCTTCACCGTGACGGACGAAGTGTCGATGGGAACGCTGCTGATCCGCTTCAAGATGGATCAGGGCGTCCCAGCAAAAGCCTTCTCGTGCCATACGGGCGTGGTCGACGGTTATGCGCTAGAAGGCCATGTTCCCGCCGCCGATATCCGGCGGTTGCTGGCCGAACGCCCCGATGCGGTCGGGCTAGCCGTGCCCGACATGCCCTACGGCTCGCCCGGGATGGGGTCCGAGGATAGCCGCGACGCTTACGACGTGCTGCTTATCCGCCGCGATGGCGAGCTTGAGGTCTATACCAGCTATCCGGCGGCCTGAGATCACATCCGTCTAGGGTCCGATCTTTGGCTGATGGTCTTCGACCAACACCGACTTATCCCTCAGAAGGCACCAACGATCTGGGCAACGGCGTCCTCGCTGTCCCACGCAAACGGGCCTTGAAGACGTCCGATCTCCCGGCTCTGCCGGTCGATCAGAAGAGTTGTCGGCAGGCCGATGAAGGCAAGGGCAAGCTGAACCCGCAGCGGCTCGGCCCAATAGAGCGGCAGATCGACGAGGCCGATCTCGTCGTAGAAGCGCCGCCCCCTTCCGATCCCCGCGTCGTCGATGCAGAGCGGAAGCACCGCGAAATCCGCGCCGCCCAGCCGGGACTGGAGCCGGTCAAGTGTCGGCATTTCTTCCCTGCAGGGCGGGCACCAGGTCGCCCAGATGTTCAAGAGGATCACCCGGCCGGCGAAATCGTCGAGTTTCCGCGTTGTGCCTGCTTCGTCGAGGATCGGCGGGGACAGCAGCGGTTGCGGGTCCTCGCGCAGCCGGAAGGGCGGGCGCGCCTCGGCGGACCCTGCAAGGAAGGGCGCGGCGAGGGCACCAAGGACGGCACGGCGTCCGATGAGTGTTGGCATGGGTCCGCTCTCTCCGGGAAAGGGCCCGGACCCGCAGGCAGGCTGCGGGTCCGGCCGTGCGTCAGGCCGACACCGCGAACTCGGTCATCATGCCGGTCGAAAGGTGCGGCATGTGGTGGCAATGCAGCATCCACCGCGCCGCCTCGCCCGCGTCCACCGCGACCGTCACCATGCCCATCGGCGGCACATGCACGGTGTCGCGGACCGCGCCTGCGATCCGGTCCATGCCGACACCCACTACCTGGAAGGCGTGGCCGTGCAGGTGCATCGGATGCGCCATCATCGACATGTTGTGGAACATGATCTCGACTCGGTCGCCGGATTTCGCAGTCACCGGCACATGGGACCCCCAAGTCTGGCCGTTGATCGTCCAGACATAGGGCATCATGGTGCCGCCCAGCATCAGCATCGGCTGCGAGGCTGGCGCGCGTTCGGGCAGCGGGGTGACGGCGCGCAGAGCACCCTCCTGCGCCAGATCACCGCTGAAGGCCGGATGGTCGGCCTCCGACATCTCGGCGATCCTGGTCACCGCCGCGCCCGGCGTGGCAAGGATGACACCCGTCCTTTCCTTGGCACCTTCGCGCAGGGCAAGGATCGGGAAGGCCCCGCCCTCGCCCGGCACATCCAGTTCGATATCCAGCCGCTGGCCCATTGCGACGCCAAAGCGGCTGCCGGGCAAAGGCCGCACCGGCTCGCCGTCCACCGCGACCAGCCGTCCCGGCAGCGCGCCAGTGTCGATCCAAAACACGGTGGCGGCCGCAGCGTTGATGACGCGGACGAGAACGCGGCCGCCCTTGTCGATCGGAACCACTTCGGGGTCGTCCAGCGTGCGATCATTGGCGAGATAGGCGTCGAAGTTGTAGTCGTTCAGGTCCATCGCCATGCCATCCATCCCCGGCATCGCCATCATGTCCCCCTGACCCATGCCACCCATGTCCATTCCGGAATGGTCCATGCCGCCCTGCCCCATCTGGCCATGATCCATCCCGGCCATCGACGCGCCGCCGGTGATCTCGGCCAGCACCTCGGCAGGTGGCTTGAACGCGAAGTCGTGCAGGAACAGCGTCACCTCCTGCCGGTCGGCAGCAATGTCCTCGGGCCGACGCACCACCAGAGGTGCTGCAAGCAGCATCATCTCATGCGTCGGGATGTGCGCGTGCATCCAGTGCGTACCCGGTCGCGCGGCGAAATCGTAGGCGCGGTTTTCGCCGGCTTGGAGGACCGGCATCGGCAGGTCGGGCACGCCGTCCTGCGCATTGGGCGGAATCTGCCCGTGCCAGTGAATGATCGTCGGCTCGGCCAGTGTGTTTGTCAGATCGACCGCGAAAGCCTGGCCCGGATCGAGGACAAGGCCGGACCGGCCAGCGCCGTCCAGAAGCCCCCAGACGGTTGCGGCTCTCCCCCGCACGTCGATGGTGCGGGTGGTGGCGGTCAGCGACAAACGACCGGACTGGGCCCGGACCCGCGCGGGAAGCATCAGTGAAGCGGCCGTGGCCGCAGAAGCGGCCAGAAAGCCGCGGCGAGAAAAGGGCGACATGCGAATTCTCCTGTATCGCGTCGTGAATTGGACAAACGGTCCCCGGCGAAGGCCGGAACCGCAGGCTCAGATCACGGCGATCTTGGGAGGCGGCCCCGGGGGCGGATTGGCCAGCGAGGCGGCAAGGATGTCGACGCCAGCCTCCACAACGGAGGACCGCGCGAGAGTTTCCGCAACCCGGTCCGGCGCAGGAAAGGTCGCTGCCGCGAACAGGCAGTGCTGCTGACAGATCAGCTGCTGCGTCAGGTCCTTCGGGCCGTCAGTCGCGGGCATGTGCGCCAGGTGGCCGGCCATCGCCATCATCTGCGCATGGTCTGCCTGAGCTTGCTGCCGTTCGCCCAGAGCCAATACGGGAAGGATTGCCGCCAGGACGTAGGCGGCGAGGATCAGGACATGCATGCGAAACGTGAGAAGCGCCATATCTGAGACATCTATCAGGATGGCCCGCTTCCGTCACCTGACAGTTTGGTGTCCCTGATCGGCCCCCCGATTTCTAAAGCTGCGGCATCAAAGCCGAGTTTCCGAATTCCCTGCCCCACTATCGCAGAGTTTACTGGAATCCGTCGCGATTGCGCAGAACCTGCGCAAAACGCGGGACAGTGAATCGATGTGGAAACTTCTGTTCGCCATGGCGGCAATCCTTGGCCTGGCATCCTGCGGTGCCGAACCGATCTGGGCACCCGAGGAGGCCGTGGCCGCCGCCCGCTACGAGCATCCCGGCCCGACCTCGGTCACGCTCTTCACGGTCCTCTCGACACGCAGCGGAGCGGGAGCGCATGCGGGCCTGCTCATCAACGGATCGCAGCGCGTGCTGTTCGATCCGGCAGGCACCTGGCGGCATCCCCGGCTGCCCGAGCGCAACGACGTGCACTTCGGGGTCACCCCGAAGATGGTGGATTTCTACATCGACTACCATGCCCGCGAGACCTACGACGTGGTTGAACAGACTATCGAGGTATCGCCCGAGGTTGCGGCACTGATCATGCAGCGGGCAATGGCCTATGGCGCGGTGCCGAAAGCAAACTGCACCATCGCGCTGTCGCGGGTGCTGGAAGGGGTGCCCGGATTTGAAAGCCTGCCGATGACCTGGTTTCCGAAACGGATGATGGAGGGGTTTGCCGAGTTGCCGGGCGTCTCCGCACGGACGATCACCGACGACGACGCCGACGAGAACCACGGGGTTCTGCTGGTTCAAGCCGGGGACCCGCGGCTGGAGTAGCATTTCGGTGATCAGTCGCCGGGTTCATCAGACTTTGCTCGCCGATCCCTGCACTTGCAGCTATGTTTCCCGTAAAGTTCCAACGAAAGGCCGACATCATGACACTGTCCCGGCGCAAGGTTCTCGCCGCCGTTCCTTGGCTGGCCGCCATTGCGGCTACCCCAGCACTTGCCGAGGGCGACGAAGCCATCCACGTCGTCAAGGACCCCGGCTGCCCCTGCTGCAACGGGTGGATCGGACATCTGCGCGACAGCGGCTTTCGGGTATCCTTCGAGGAACGCAGCATCGAAGAGCTTGCGGCGTTCAAGCGCGAGCGTGGCATTCCGGAAGACCTCGCGTCCTGCCACACCGCCACCATCGGCGACTATACTGTCGAGGGGCACGTTCCCGCCGCCGACATCCGCCGTCTTTTGGCTGAACGACCCGTCGCCGTCGGTCTCTCCGTGCCTGGCATGCCCTACGGGTCACCCGGCATGGGACCCGAGACCGAGCGCGAAGCCTATGACGTCATCCTTGTCGGGTTGGACGGCAGCAGTAGCGTCTTCACGAGCTACCCTGCAGCCTGATCCCGTTCAGTCGTGCAAGGACTGCCCAGAACCAATGACGCCTTGCGCCATTGGTTCCCGGGTCACCAGGACAGACCGGATTCGGTTGACCTCCAGGCGTTTAGCAGTGCTTCCTTGGGTACCACACCGTCCAACGGTCTGACTGCGGCGTCGAGCCTGCGAGCCGAATGATAGGCCGTCCCCGCCATTACGCCGGGCGCTGCGCCATAGGCGAGCCGGTAACGCGACACAAAACCGTCGGTTCCGTCTGCGCTGTCCCACCCATCCGGCAGTACGAACTGCCGCAAGACCGTGCTTGCCGAGGCATACGCGCGCGCGGCGTCGCTGGCCGCGGGTTCGGCGCCAATGACAATGACGACATCGGTCGGCTCGTCGGGCGTACCGAACAGTCCTTCGACCAGCCCCGCCGCATCTCGTGGCAGCGGCAGCAGTTGCACATCAACCCCACCGAGATGTCCGTCCGATGTTTCGTTGGCGTGCCCGTCCCGTTCGTCGGCCGCTAGGAGGAAACCGCGCACCGCTTCTGCCAGACTTGCGTCAACGTCCTCGCCGACGACCAGAAGGCCGACGGTGAATGAATGCGCCGAAGCAATCCCTGTCAAGGCGATCCACAAAGTGGCTGCCACGACGGAATGCCTGATCCGGCCCAAGACCGTCTCGGTGATCGTGAAAGGCCGCTGATGTCGGAAACCGAAAAGACGCGTAAGACGGATACTCATTCGGCGGCCCGCGCGGCGGCCACCACCTCGGCAAGCTGAGCCTTCTCGACAAAGCCCGGAATCAGTTGATCACCCACCACGAATGACGGTGTGCCGTTGAAGCCGAGAGCCTCGGCCAGACGTAGCGACGTGGCGATATGTTCCTCGACTTCGGGCGATTGCATGTCGACCTTGAGCTGCTCGACATCGAGTCCGACCTCGCCCGCGATCCGCAGCACCGACTGCTCGTCCAACTTCGCCCGTGCACCCATCAGCGCATTGTGCAGTTCAGCATACTTGTTCTGCTTCCGTGCAGCCAAAGCGGCCCGCGCCGCGATCGCTGATCCTTCGCTAAGGATTGGCCATTCCCTCAGAACAAGACGGATGTTTCCGTCCTCGGCCAGCAGGGCGTCGATTTCAGGCATCGCGCGTTTGCAATAGGGACAGTTGTAATCGAAGAACTCCACCACCGTCACGTCGCCTTCCGGGTTGCCGAGGACCGGAGCGTTGGGGTCGCGCTCCAGCAGGGCGCGCTCGTCAGCCAGGGTCGCGGCGGCAGCGGCGGCCTGGGCCTCTGCCTGGCGCGCCTCCAGCGTTTGGAGCGCCTCGAGCACAAGCTCCGGGTTCTCGCGCAAGGTTTCGGCGACCAGTTCCCTGATCCGGTCCTCGGTAATCTCCTGCGCCAGGGCGAGCCTGGGAGCGAAAACGAGCGTGATGGCAAGCAGGATTGACGTGACGCGCATGGGAAGAGCCTTTTGTTACGGATGTAGATCTTGAGTTTCAGGCGGTCTGCACCCTCTAGTTCCTAGAGAGGCAAGCGGAAATCGGGAGGTCGGCGGACCTGCTTGCGGCTTCAAGGCGAACCTGCTTCCAACTGGCTACGTTCAGCCTGCGCGGCGCGGATGCGGTCGGGCCAGGTTGACCGGATATAGGCGAGGACGGCTTCGATGTCGTCTTCGGTCAGCTCGTCGCCAAACCCAGGCATGCCGGAGGTGAAGTCGACCCCCATATCGTCCAGCACCGCCTGCCCCCCGCGGCGGATGTAGTCCCGCAGCATCGCGTCCCCATGATGCCAGGTGTGGCCGGTTTCGTCGTGGGGCGGCGCGGGATAGGTGCCGTCCTCCCTCGCCGACTGCCAGTCCGGCTGCCCTTCCAGATTGGCACCGTGGCAGGAGGCGCATCTGGCCGCGTAAATGGCACGCCCACCTTCGATGTCGGGCGTGTCGTGAAAAAACGCACGGGCTGGAACCGACGAAAGTACAAAGGGGGTTGCGGCGACGGCGACTCCGAGAACGCTAAGGGAGCACGCCCTTCTGAGCCAGTGCATCATGTCCGGCTCACCGTAGCCGTCGTGCCGTCCGGCGGCAGGATGCGTTCGGACAAGAGAGCCAGGTCCTCCCGCACGCGCGCCCTCTGCGATGTCGGATAGGCGTCCTCGGGGGGCAAGCCGCCATGCTGCGCAAACAGCATGATGTCGCGCGCAATTGGCGCGGCGGCCGTTGACCCGCCGCCACCGTGCTCTACCACGACCGTGACGGCAAAGCGGGGCGCATCATACGGTGCGAAGGCCACGAACAGCCCGTGATCTCGACGGTTCCACGGCAGCTCGTCCTGCGAACGGACGCCTGCGGCCCGCTCTGCTGCGGTGATAGAGAAGACCTGGCTCGTTCCAGTCTTGCCCGCCATCGCCTGCGCCGGATCGGCGATGCGCGAGGCATAGGCCGTCCCGCGCTCGTGGTTCGAGACCTCGAACATGCCCTGTCGCACGATGGCCAGTGCTTCGGCCGACAGACCGAGTGGGGCCGGATCAGGATTGTCTTGGTCCTGCCCGCCAAACGGCCGCACCAGACGCGGCAGAACGGCGGTCCCCGACGCCAGTCGCGCCGTCATGGTAGCAAGCTGGATCGGCGAGGCGAGCGTGAAGCCCTGGCCGATTGAGGCATTGATGGTGTCCCCTATCAGCCAGTCCTGCCCATACCTTTCCTGCTTCCAAGCGCGCGACGGGTTGTTGCCATGCGCCATGCCGGACAGCGGAAGGTCGTACTTCTGGCCAAGCCCCAGCCGGTCGTTCATCGCGAAGATACCGTCGATGCCGATGCGCTGCGCGACCTCATAGAAGTATACGTCGCAGGACTCGCGAAGCGCGCCGACCATGTTCACTCGGCCATGACCACCGCGCTTCCAGCAGTGGAACCTGCGGCCGGAGATCTCGACATAGCCATTGCAGGCGACAGTCTCTTCCGGGTCCATCAGCCCGGTTTCCAGCGCGGCCAGCGCATTCGACATCTTGATCGTCGATCCCGGCGGATAGGCCCCCTGCACCGTCTTGTCGGAGAGCGGGCGGAATTCGCTGTCGCGGAGCGCGCCGTAGTCGCGGCTGGAAATCCCGCGGACGAAGAGGTTCGGATCGAAGGACGGCGCCGAGGTGCAGCCAAGAAGATCGCCGCTCGTCACGTCCATCACGATCGCGGCGGCACTTTGCCCTTCAAGGCGGACGCGCATGAAGTTCTGAAGGTGGTGGTCGAGGGTGACCTGCATGTCGGGGCCCGAGGTAGCAGGGTCGAGCGCCAGCTCGCGCATCGTGCGACCGGAGACATTGACCTCAACCCGCTGGGTTCCCGGCAGGCCGCGCAGGGCGCGTTCATGGCTGCGCTCGACCCCGGTCTTCCCGATTTCAAAATCGGGAAGGCGGAGCAGTGGCTCATTGTCGGCAGCCTCGTTTTCCAGATCGTTGTCGCTGACCGGTCCCACATAGCCGACCTGATGGGCGAAATCGGGCCCGAAAGGATAAACACGGGACAGGACCATCTCGGGGTGAACGCCCGGAAGCACGGGGGAGTTCAAGGCCACGATGGAAAGCTCGTCCCAGGTGACCCGGTCCTTTACCGTAATCGGAACGAAGGCCCGCACACGGGCCGTCTGCTCGCGGACCTTGGTCAGTGTTTCCTCGTCTAAACCAAGGAGTAGACGCAGCTTCTCGAGGACATCTTCGACATCCCGTGCTTCCTCCCGCACGAGCGTGATGCGGTAGGCCTGTTCGTTATCCGCAATGACCTTCCCAGCACGGTCAAAGATGCGCCCCCTGTCAGGACGTATCAGCCGCAGGCTGATCCGGTTTTCTTCGGCCAGCAGGAAGTATTCTTCGGCATCGCGGACGCCCAGTTGCCACATCCGGAAGGCGAGAACACTGACCACCGAGGACATCGCCCCACCCAGCAGGAGGGACCGCCGGGTCGTCTTCCTTGCCGCATGAGCGAGTTCGCGTTCAGATCGGCGCATGGCTTGCCTCCTCTCCCGGCAGTTCGGACGGGGCCTTGGCGCGGATGGTCTTCAGGTAAGCCGCCGCGCGCAGACCAAGGACTAGAACTACCAACCCGACGAACCAGAGCTGTAGCGGATTCGGCGGTGGCGTTGCCTGGTGGAAGCTCAGGAAATGCATGAAGAGGAAGTAGGCGACGTGGGCGACGGTCAGCCACCACATCGGCAGGACGCCCATCTGCAAGAACTTCCAGCCGGACAGCCCCAGACGCCGCATCGCGAAATCGCTCGACGTAGCGGCAAGCAGAACTGCGAGGACGAGGGCCGCGATCCCGATGACGTTGGCAAGCCCGAAACCATGCTGGAACATGACATAGGCCAAGAGGTCGGGATGCCATTCGAACCCGAACAGCCGCATCAGATCCCATTCGACCCAGCCGACGAGAATGATTGCCGCGTGGACGATCACCAGAAGGCAAGCATGGATACCCATCTCACGCCGGAACGGCAGCAGCGGAACCGCCGCGCGTAGGAAGCGGGTCAGCGGCCCGAAGGCCATCGACAGTGCGATCAGCACCAGCGAAGCATCCCCGAAGGCGCGGTTCCAGCGGTGCATCGGGCTAAATTGGGCATGAACTGCCGCAAAGCCCAGCACGAGCCCCATCGCAAGAATGGCCACGAGCGTGTGCCGGACCAGCGTTTTCCGGGCCAGCCCACGCATCGCTGACCGCAAACCAGTTGACGCTGTCACTGCGGGCCTCCCGTCATGGGAGTTTCAACGCCGCCGACAATGTGAAGGTCAGATCGGGACTCGCGAAACGCGCGCCAGGTGCGAAAGGCAGCATAGCCCATGACGATGACCCCGGCTGCCGCGAGCCAGGGCCGGACCGGATCGAACCATGCGAGCAGCGCAGGCCCACCGAAAATCAGCATCAGCACCTTGTTGCAGGTCGGACAGGCGATCCCGAGGAAGCTCGCAAGACCGCCTGCCCCGGATGTGCGCAGCCGGCATCGGGGAACCCAAAGCGCGACGGTAACTCCGGCCAAGAGTGCCGTCAGGACAGTGGCCCCGAACTCCCACGGACCAACCGGGGTCATGCGGACGAACAGGGGGTTCGACCAGACTGCGGTAACCGTCCCGAGGACGGCGAACAGCGCGACACCTACGGCGGTGCCGTGAAGCCCCCTGCGCAGGGTATCGTCCTCTTTTACCTGTTGTGTGGGTCCGTCACTTCGCATCGAATTCGACCTCGGCAAAATCTTCGGCGAAACCGACGTTGACCACCCAACGCCCGGCCATCGGCAATTTCAGGTTCGCCCTCCAGGCCCCGGCCTCGATCAGTTGAAGCGGCGGATCAAAGCCGTCCATGTGCATCTCGACCATCGCGAAGTTCACGTCGGGTCGCATGGCCGCCGTTTCGAAAGCATCGGCATCCGGTGTGAACTGGATCTCGAGGCGGACGTCTAGGTTGCCGAGCGCATAGACCTGGACGTCGATCCGACCATCCGGAAGGACTTCCGACACTTCGGCCGTCGGCACGTTTCGATCCGCAACGGTGTCTCGCGGATCGAGCGTGCCCACCGTCGCCCAGATGAACGCGCCCACAAGGGCAAAGACGCCCAGAGCAAGCGCCACTGCGAGCACTCTAGTTCTCATTGCCCATCTCCATTTGCGAGTGGTCCATCCCCGCCATCGGGATCTCCGTGACAGAAGGAGCGGGTTCCGGGATGTCCCCGCTGCCGTCGGGGTCGAGCAGGTAGGTCGCGATGGCCTCGCGGTCGGCGTCGGTCAGGTACGAGGTGCCCTCGGCCACGACCTCGGCCATGCTGCCGCCGAAGGCATCCCCGTTGGGCAGCAGCCCCGACTGGAGCGCATAGGCCAGGTTCGCCACCGTCCAGCCGCCTTGAAGGAGATCGGCCGTCAGGATCGACGGTGCCTTGCTGCCACCGGGAAGGCTGTCGTTTCCAGCGAACCGGGCGGATTCGTCAAGGCCGCCAGCTAGCGTCCGGCCCGTATGGCAGGCCGCGCAATGGGCCGCCCCTTCGACCAGCAAACGCCCGCGGTTCCATGGCGATGATGTGCCCATCAGCGAATCCGTCTCCGGCGCGTCGAGGTAGGCAGCGCGCCAGAGCTTCAGGCCCGAGCGGAAGCTGAACGGAAAACCGACATCATGCGCAGGGGCAGCATCCGCAACCGGCGGAACAGTGCGGAACGCTTCCCACAGGTCGGCGACCTCCTGATCGGTAAAGCCTGCGTAGAACGAATAGGTAAACACCGGATAGTAGGGGTCGCCTTCCGGCGAGACGCCCTGGCGGACGGCCCTGGCGAAATCCTGAATGGTCCAGTCGCCGATCCCTGCAGTTGTGTGCGGGGTGATGTTCGGGGGCACAAAGGTACCGAAGGGCGTGTCGAGCGGCGCGCCTCCGGCGAGCGCCAGTCCCTTGGCAGCCGCGTTGGTGTGACAGGACACGCAGCCGCTGGCGCGGGCCAGATAGGCGCCGCGTTCTGCATCCCCGGGCGGGAACGCGGCGGGCTCGGGCGCGCCTACAGGCCATAGCGCCAGTACCCCGGCACCGAACCCGGCGACAACGACCGGGACAATGACCGAAAAGCGGATCAAGCCCCGCATCGTCAGTTCCGACCGGCGCGAAATTGCGAATGGCAGGACGAACAGGTAGCGCTGATCCGGGTGAAGAGGTCGTCTGCCGCCAGCGTCGTCAGATCAAACGCCAGCGTCGCCGGGTCCGATGTGCCGCGCGAAACCTGGACATCCGGGGGCCTTTCGCCGTAGCCCATCAATTCCGCTATCGTGAAGCCCCCATCTCCCTGTGGTGCCGGGGTCATGGCCATCGCCGAGTGATCCATCCCAGCCATATCTCCGGGCGGCGGCAGCGCCGGCTCAAGACCGTTCGGAGCTGCCACGGCGAGCGCGTCAGCGTAAGTCTTCAATTCCTCGGCAAGTGCTGCGAAGTCCTGCCAGTCGGACCAGATCTCCGGCCTGGCGTAGGTAACCCCTTCGAGGCTGCCTTCCGGGAACAGCGACAGCATCGTCTCGCCCGCGTGACCGGCAATGACGCTCGCACCCTCTGACACGATGAATGTGTCGTAGGGGACCGTGCCCTGCATCATCGGTGCCAGCTCAGCCACCGTGTCCCGCATCGCCGTCATTCCGTTCATCCGTTCCAGGACGACACCCGTCGCCCCGTTATGTGCCAGCGCCACTGCCGCGACTGCGGAAGCGGCAAGCGCCAAAGCGCCTGTCCATTGTGGTTTCATCTGCCTGACTGCCCTTGGTTTCTTGTTGTTGACCGATCCCGCGACCCGCCCTTCCGGCGGATCGTGAGGCTTGCACAACTGTCTGGTGTCAGGCTGACAGAGATTGAACTGTCGACAGAGCTGCGGAGAGCCTATCGAACCGTCAGACGCACGTCCGGCCTGACTGTCAGATACGGGTTCGGGGGGGAGGCAGGGTCACAGACGGGCCGCCGAAGCGGCGTTGCGACTGCGTCAGGTCCGATCGCAGAGTGATCACGATTGACAACGACAGTGCTGTGACCGGCCCCTCGGGCAGCACGAAAACAGTACAGGCGAGGCCCGGGTGGCATGCAGGTGCCTGCGCGGTCTCTTGCCCTAAGTTGCTCGCGATCTCGATTGAAGTCTCGGGATGATGATCTTCGACCGAGCCCGCCTCCGCAGCCTGTCCGAGTACCAGGCCAAGCGTCAGGACCAAGGACAATAGCCACATCGATACGAACCGCAACAACCTGTGCGAAAACAGGTCTTTGAGTGCGTTCGGTGAGGTCGAAGAACGTTTCATCTAGCTAGATCAGCTTCACTTGCGTCCCGACCGGCGTCCGGTCGAAAACTTCCTCGATATGGTCGTTGTAGAGCCCGATGCAGCCGTTCGACGAGCGGCGGCCGATCTTGCGCGTGTCGTGTGTACCATGGATGCGGTAGTATTGCCACGACAGGTAAAGGGCACGGGTGCCGAGCGGGTTGGTCGGGTCGCCGCCAGGCACGAACGCCGGCCATTCCGGGTTGCGTTCCCGCATCGACGGTGTCGGCGCCCAGCTCGGGTTCACCCGTTTCTCGACGACCTCGGTATAGCCCCGGCGGGTCAGCTCGTCCGATAGCGGGACCGAGCTTGGGTAGAGATACATCTGACCGTCGCTCGTCCAATGCTGGAGGACCTTGGCTGTCGTGTCGGAGATGATGATCCCGACCCCCAGAGCATCGAAGTGATCCCTCCACTCGTGGGTGCGGAAAGCCGAGATGTTGTTGCGGACCGGGCCCTGCGTGTCTTCCGACGCGATGGCGGCGCGACCGGTCACGAAAGGCGCGGCAAGTGCTCCGGCAACAAAAAGCCGTCGAGTGAATCGCATGTTCTGCTCCTTTTTGCAGAAGGCTTGCTTCCTTCCAACGTGGGAAGGTCAAACGGCTTTGCATCGCGGCCGGGTCACAAACAGGTGAATGCGTTGCGTTTTCGCCAATCCTGCAAGGAATTTAACCCCTCACTCCGATGTGATCAGTAGGTGCTTACGTGAGAGGGGCTATGCTCCTGCCATGCGATTGATCACCGCTCTTCTGTGCAGCTTCTTCCTGCTCGCCATCCTTTTCGGACTGGCGCATTCAGAACGATCGCCGCACGGAACGCATGCTGACGCACTTCACGCCCAGCCCCTGATACAGGATGCGCTCTGCGGCGAGGGGTCAGGACACGGGACGTGTCATCTTGTTTTCCCCGGCGAGCCATTGCTTGTCACTCTGATGGCGGTGGCCGGATCGTCGCATTTCGAGATCACGCCGGTCATGGGCTCCAGCCGCAGTTTGGACCCCCATACCCCTCCGCCGCGACGCGTCTCCTGAACGAACCCGATCCTTCTCGTTCCTCTCAGGAGACAGCATGATTTCCCGACGCTTCCTCATTGGCGGGGCCGCACTTGCGGCGCTGTCCTCGCCCACCATCCTTCGGGCCCATACCGCAGAGCCATTCGTGCTGGCCGACGAGTTCCAGCCGCGCGAGGTGCGCGTCCGCGAGCAGCACGCGCCCGGACAGATCCTCGTGTTCCCGCGAAGCTTCTTTCTCTACCATGTCTTCGACACCGAGCGTGCGATCCGTTACGGAGTCGGTGTCGGCAAGGCCGGACTTGCCTTCAGGGGGTCCGCGATCATCGAGCGCAAGGCCGAATGGCCTGCTTGGCGTCCGACGAACGACATGATCCGCCGCAATCCTGACCGTTATGCCCAGTTCGCCGATGGTGTCCCAGGCGGGCCGAACAACCCCCTTGGGGCGCGCGCGCTCTACCTTTACCGGGAAGGGCGCGATACCTACTACCGTATCCATGGCACGACCGAGCCGTGGTCCATCGGCCAGTCCGTGTCGAACGGTTGTATCCGGATGCTAAACGAGCATGTGATCCAGCTCTACGAACAGGTGCCGGTTGGAACACCGGTGACTGTGGTGTGAACGTGAGACGCCGCGACTTTCTTGTCTTCGGCGGGATCGTTGCCCTTATCTATGGTCTGCGTGCCCTTCCCTGGGACCGGCTCCCGGGCCGAGGGCCGCGCTATGCCGACATTGCGGATCTGCCGCCGTTTCGCCGCCATGAAGGGAGTGGCCAAACGTCCGGAGCAACGCCGGCATTCATTGGCCTCGATCCGCCGTCAGAAGATGCAGACCAGCGCCTCGCGCGTGCTGAAGTTGTGCGTGTCGACCCCTGCCCTGCCCTCTTTGGCACCGACGGGACACCGGGAGTCGTGCCGATTGCCTATTTCAGCGAGTTCCGCTGCCCCTACTGCCGGGCGCTGGAGCGGGACCTCGACACATTGCTGGCCGAATTTCCTGCCTCCTTCCGCCTTGTCCAACATGAACTCCCCATCTTCGGACCTCCCTCCGAGCTTGCCGCGCGCGCTTCGGTCGCGGCTGCACGGCAAGGCAAGCAGCAGGAGCTTCGCCGCCGCTTCATGCGAACACCGCTCGTGGCCGAGGAGGCCTCAGTCCTGCGCGTGGCGGCCGACGTCGGTCTCGACGCCGACCGGCTGGCCCGCGACATGACATCCCCGGAAGTGCAGGCAGACCTCGACCGGACGCGGGCACTTGCCGACATATTCGGGTTTGTCGGCACTCCGGGCTTGGTGGTGGGACGGACCGTCCTGAACGGCGCGATCCCCTATGCGCTGCTGCGCCGGATTGCAGAGGACGAAGCATCCATGCCGGACCCGGTCTGCTGAGGTCATGAACACGCCGTCGCACATGCTGATCGGGGCTGCCGTCTGCACGCGGCCACTAGCACCGGCAACCTTGATCGCAGCGCTCGCAGGAGGGCTAGCCCCGGACCTGCCGATGTTTGCGATGGTGCTCTGGGCGACCCGGGTTGTTGGCGTGCCAGAACATGAGGTCTTCAGCACGCTTTTCTTCTCAGAGACCTGGCAGTCGGTCTTTGCGATTGACCACAGCTTCTTTTTCTGGGGAGGGCTGCTCGGGTTGGCTGTCTGGCGCAGACAGATCATCCTGCGCGCCTTTGCGGGTGCCGGTCTCCTGCATGCCCTTGCGGATTTCCTGACCCATCACGATGACGCCCGCCGCCAATTCTGGCCTGTTTCCGACTGGGTGTTCCAAAGTCCAGTCAGCTACTGGGACAGTCGCTTCTACGGAGATATCTTCGGCGTGTTCGAAGCAACTTTGGCGGTCACGCTAACCGCCCTTTTGTGCGCGCGGCTGCGGCAATGGTGGGAGCGCGCGCTGGTTCTTGTCGTTGCCGGGCCTATGGTGATTCCAATCCTTCTGACGGGCAGTCTGCACAGTTTGCATGGGATGGGTTGAACAGGAAACAGCACCATGATGATCGCATTCCAAGACTCCCACCGATACCCCTATTTTCTGCGTGAGAGGGCAAGCGCGATCCCGATGAGCGTCAGGGCCATTCCTGCTATTGTTGATGGCGCGAGGCTCTCGCCCACGAACACGACACTGATCGCAACACCGATCGGCGGGGCGAGGAAGTTGAAGGCGTTCGCGGCGTTCAGCGGACAGTCCTTCAGAACTGCGATCCACAGTGTGAATGTGACCGCCGTGCCACCGATGCCAAGGACTGCCACCAGCGCAAAAAAGCTGGGGTTCAGGATCTGCGACGACCATGATTCGGTCAGAAAAGCCAGAAGCGCGAGAGGAACTGCGCCAAGCAGAAGCTGAACCGCCGCAGCCGCGACCGGATCCACATCCGAGGCAAACCGCTTGGTAAGAGCATTGCCGAAAGCGGTGCCAAGAGTTGCCGCCATGACCAACACAACACCCAAGGCCGCCGTTGAGCCGCCTGCCCAGATGTCCTGAAGTGTCATCGTCGCGATCCCCGCCAGCGCGATGGACATACCGGCGGCTTGCCTCGCTTTGAAGGGCTGGCCGAACATCGCCAAGGCGAGCAGGGCTGCGACGATAGGCTGTGTTCCTGCCACCACGGTCGCGATGCCAGGCGCTACCAAGCCTGCAGCGCCGAACATTGCGGCGAACCCGATAGTCGTCGCCGACAGGCCGGACAGCGCCACGCGAAGCCATAACCCACGGGTCTGGGGAAAGGGACGGCGCAGCATGAGGGCCAGCATCAGCAGCGCAAGCCCCGCGGTCCCGGCGCGCAATACTGCGAACTGGAACGGCGGCGCATAGGTCAGACCGACCGAGAGGAGCGGGTAGCACAGCGCCGTCAGCGTCGCGACCGCAAGCAGACTGGCGACCGTGCCGCGACCAAGCCGGCCGGGCCGGTCACCCGGCGACGGTGATGGCGGGTGCGCCGGTCCAGTAGTCGATGGCATAGGCGATTTCCCCGGTGCTGGCCGCATGAAGATGAAACAGCGGCTGGCCCTTTGCGACCGTGTCGCCGACATGAACCGCAAGGACAAGTCCGGCGGCGGGGTTTCCCGGCGCCCCGGCCAGTTTGGCCAGCCGGGCCAGACGCCGGTTGTCGATGGCGGTGATCTGCCCGGCGAAGTGTGCCGTCACCGCGCGGATCTGGGCCGCCTCGGGCGGCTGGCGCAGGCCACCCTGCACCTCGCAGATGGCGGCGAACTTGGCCCAGGCGCGACCGTCGGACAGAACCGCCCGCGCAAGATCGGCACCGGTGCCGGGCGCCGCCGCCCCGCCGGTTTCAAGCAGAACCGCCGACAAGGCCAGAGCGCGCTCGGCCAGGTCCAGCGGCGCTTCGGGCTCGCCGCGCAGGACGGCAAGAACGTCCCGCGCCTCCGGGGCTGGGCCGATGCCGCGCCCGACCGGCTGGCTTCCGTCGGTCAGTAGGCAAGCAACCTTCAGGCCCAGCCTTGCGCCCACCAGCGACAGCCGGGTCGCGAGCCCACGCGCCGCCTCGGCGGTCCGCACTTTGGCGGTCGGGCCGACGGGAATGTCGATGACGACATGGGTTGATCCGGCGGCGACCTTCTTCGACAGGACAGAGGCGATAAGCTGACCTTCGGCGTCGATGTCGATCTCGCGCTCGATCCGCACGAAGGCGTCGTCGGCCGGGCTGAGCCGGACCGCGCCGCCCCAGACAATGCACCCGCCCTCGGCTTCCACCACGCGGCGGATCGCGGGCAGGTCGAGATCGACCGGCGCCAGCGTCTCCATCGTGTCGGCCGTTCCGGCGGGCGAGGTGATGGCGCGCGACGAGGTCTTGGGGATCACCAGACCGCAGGCCGCGGCGATCGCCACCACGATCGGCGTCGTACGGTTGCCCGGCAGCCCGCCGACGCAATGCTTGTCCATGACGCGCGGCGCGTCCCAGGACAACCGGTCGCCGACCACGACCATGGCGCGCGTCAGCGCAGTGGTTTCCTCGTCATCCAGCGGCAGCGCAGCCCCGGCTGAAAGGAAGGTGGCAAGCTGGACGTCGCTCAGAAGCCCAGCCTGCACATCGCCCAGGATCGCCGTGAAATCTTTCTGCGCCAGCGCGCCGCCGTAGAGCTTGTGCCGCACCAGCGACATCGACGCTGCCGGCGGGGCGGGGCGGACCGTCGCCACCGCGCCCTCGGTCGCACCAAGGCGCATCCAGGCGTCCTCCGACAGGCCGATCTCGTGCGGGTTCAGAAGCCCCGCCTCGACCTGAAGCAGCCGTGCCGTCACGCGCCGCCCGCCGGTCGCGATCTCGACCTTGGCGCGGGCGTGAAGCCCCTCGGAGCGGCAGACATGGCAATCGGTCCGCATCAGGGCCAATGGCTCGCCCTGGCTGTGCAGCCCGACCCGGACCAGCCGCATCGGCGCCGGGGCCGGATCGCCGCCGTCCCGAAGGGTCAAAGCGTGAACTCCTGCCCCTGTCGCGCCGCATCCGCGCGCCAGCCCAGTTCGCGGCTGATCTTCACCCGCAGCGCCTCGGCCGCGTCGGGCTCGCCGTGGACAATGGTGACATGCTTCGGCGCGGCGCGGAAGCCGCCCAGCCAGCGCAAGAGCTCGCCCGCATCCGCATGGGCCGACAGCATCGGCAGGTTGGCGACCTCGGCCCGCACCGGCACCCATTCGCCGAACATCTTCACTTCGGAAGCGCCGTCGACCATCGAGCGCCCGCGCGTCCCCGCCGCCTGGAAGCCCGAGAACAGGATCAGGTTGCGCCGGTCGGGCGCGAAGGCGCGGATATGGTGCAGGACGCGGCCGCCGGTGGCCATGCCGCTGGCCGAAATCACGATCTTCGGGTAGGCATTGGCGGTGATCGCCTTCGACCCTTCGACATCGCGGACATAGGTGGCGATGGCGCAGGCGTCGCGGCAGATGCCGGGCGACAGCCGGTGGTCGTCGGGATAGGTGCACAGCAGTTCGCTGGCGTTGATCGCCATCGGACTGTCGAGATAGACCGGCAGGTCGCGGAACCGCCCGCCCTGCTTCAGCTTCCAGATGTAGTAGAGCAGGCTCTGCGCCCGCCCGACCGCGAAGGCCGGGATCACCACCGTGCCGCCGCGTGCGGCGGTGCGCGAGATCAGTGCCGCAAGCGCCTCGGCCGGGTCGGTCTGGTCGTGGCTGCGGTTGCCGTAGGTGGATTCGATGACGATATGGTCGGCCTCCTCCACCGCTTCGGGATCGACCATCACCTCGTCGCCGTAGCGGCCAAGATCGCCCGAGAACACCACCTTGCGCCCGCCCCAGTCGATGCCGGCGGTCGCCGCGCCAAGGATGTGGCCCGCGTGCCGGTAGGTCAGTTCCGCATCGCCGAGGATCGTCGTCGGCGCATGGAAATCGACATCGACAAAGGCCTTCAGCGCCTGTTCGGCCTCCTTGACGCCGTAGAGTGGCTTGGCGGGCTTGTGCTTGGCAAAACCCTTGCGATTGGCGTATTCGGCGTCCTTTTCCTGCAGGTGGCCGCTGTCGCGCAGGATGAGTTCGGCCACCGCCCGGGTGGAGGGCGTGGCGTAGATCGGGCCGCGAAAGCCGTCGGCCACCAGCTTCGGCAGATAGCCGGAATGGTCGAGATGGGCATGGGTCAAGACCACCGCGCCGATCGACCGCGGTTCGACCGGAAACGGCTCCCAGTTCAGGTCGCGCAGGTTCTTCAGGCCCTGGAACATGCCGCAGTCGACCAGGATGCGCTGGTTACCGCGGGTCAGAAGATGACGCGATCCGGTGACGGTTCCAGCGGCGCCGTGGGTGGTGAGGGTCAGCATGGGCATTCTCCTGTCAGGTTCCGGACCGCTCGGGCAGCGCCGCCAGTGCCGCCGCGACAAGCGGGGCAAGCGGGATCGCGTTCGACGGATGGGGCACGCTGTCGCAGGAGACCACCCGCGCCGCGACCGCCTGAAGCCGCGGATAGGCGTCGCCGGCAAACAGCGCGTGGACCACGGCGCAGACCGGCCGCGCCATGCCGCGCGCCGCCAGAAGCCCCGCCGCCGCGATCAGCGTGCGCCCCGAAGAGGCAATGTCGTCGACCAGCACCGGCGTGCAGGCCGCGTGGCCGGAAAGGTCCGGCAACTCGACCGACACGTCATAGTCGCCGCGCCGCGTCTTTTCCATCACCCTCCAGGGTGCACTGATACGTTCGGCGATGGCTTCCACCCATTGCGCGCTCTCCGAATCCGGCCCGATCAAGAGCGGGCGTTCGACCTCTGCCGCGATCCAGTCGGCCAGCGCGGGAGCAGCTTGCACCGTCGCCGCTGGAATGCTGTAAAGGTCGGACAGCGACGCCCGGCGGTGCAGGTGCGGATCGACCGTCACCAGCCCGTCGAACAGCGACGACACTATCCGGGCGAAAGTGTCCGATGTCACCGCCTCGCCGGGGTGGAATGCCTTGTCCTGGCGCATGTAGGCGAGATAGGGCGCGACGAGCCGGACCAGCGCAGCGCCCTGTGCCCGGGCGGCATCGGCGGCAAAGGCAAGGCGCAGGAAGTCGGGATCCGGCCCGGCGAGCGTGGCAACGATATCGACCGCGCGCCCAGCCACCGGCGACAGCAACCGCAGGTAGGTCTCGCCGTCCGGGAAGCGCCGGGTCTCGACCGCGCCAATGTCGCCGCCCCCGGCTGCGGCGAGGTCGCGTGCAAAGCTCTCGTTGCCGGGCAGCGGGAGGATCAGGGGAAGCGGCGTCATGCTGGTTGCTCCGGCCTCTTTCGTCAGGCGAACCGCCGGAAGGCGTAGTTGCGGATCGGCACGAAGAGGACGGCGATGTACCAGCCGATGAAGACCACCCAAAGCAGCCCCAGGACCGCGCTGGTGGCGGTCAGCCAGACAAAGCCCGGTATGACCGCCTCGAAGACGATGCGCATCCCCTGCGGCGGCAGGACGAGGGCTGCGAGCAGGCAAAGGACGTAGGTCGCCGCAGGAAAGCCGGACAGGGTGACGCCCATCGGCACGATGTACAGCGGCCTGAAGTCGGGACGAGTCATTTCGGATCCTCCGGTCGGTTGTGTTTCATATGTCAATGGACGCGCACGGCAGCCTGCGATTACATCCTTGCCTTCAAGCACCGATCAGACCCGGCCCGGCGCGGCGTGTCCGAAGAGTTCCGGACACTCTTCGGCGCATTTGTTGGTCAGGATGATCCAGGCGAGATGAATCGTCGCCAGACCTGCCAAGAGGCAGAAGAAGGAGATGTAGGCATAGCGCAAGAGCGTCACGTCAAAGATCACCACCACCGCCACCGTCAGCGCAAAATGCCGCATGTGCCGGTAGCGCGACAGGGCGGGCGGCGCGATGATCAGGAAGACATAGAGCGCGTAGCTGACCCAGCGCGGCAGGAACTGGTCCAGCAGCATCGAGTTTTCGTAGGCCAGCGAGTCGCGGTTGACCGTGACCACCAGCCAGTCGGTGCCGAAGCCGTGCGGAATGTAGAGCAGCAGGCCAAGCAGCAGCCCCACGCCGGTCATCGCCAGGAACCACGGACGGCGGCGGCTGTCCGGCGGCTCCAGCACCCAGACCGAGAAGGGAATCCAGAACGGCCACATGAACCAGGTGAAGAAGATGAAGCCCATCGCGCCCCAGACCATCGTGGCATGGTCGCCGCCGTTGACGCCAACCCAGACGAAGCCTTCGGTGAACTGCTGGATGCCTGCAAAAAGCGGCATCAACCCAATGGGCAGGTAGCGCCAGTTGCTGCGCGCGGCCTTGACGATGATGGCCGCCCCGCCCGCCGTGAGCAGTGCGCTGGCGGTAAAACTGACCGTTGCCGAAAGACACATGGACTTGTCCTTTCCCTATCCCGAGATCACTGTTCCGGCCGCGCCGAGCAGGATCGCACCCGCGTCCTCCATCCGGCCGATGCCCGCCAGCCTGCCGCCGGCCGCGACAAAGGCCAGCCCGGCAGCGACCTTCGGCCCCATCGACCCGGCGGGTAGCGTCAATCGTGCAGCCTCGGCGGCGGTCAGGCGCGGGATGCGCCGCGCGGCGGGCGTGCCGAAGCCTTCCTGCACGCCGTCGACATCGGTCAGCATCAGCAGGGCATCGGCCCCGAGGTTTCGGGCCAGAAGCGCGCTGGCGTGGTCCTTGTCGATCACCGCCTCGATGCCTGAAAGGCTGCCGTCGACCCGCCGCACCACCGGAATGCCACCGCCGCCCGCGCAGATCACCACCACGCCCTGCGCCAGAAGCAGGCGGATCACCTGCAGGTCGGGGATTTCGACCGGCTTCGGCGAAGGCACGACCCGCCGCCACGACGCACCATCCGGGGCGACGGTCCAGCCGCGCGCGGTCGCCAGCCGCTTTGCCTCGGCCTCGGCATAGACCGGGCCGACGGGCTTGGTCGGGCGGGCAAAGGCGGGATCGGCGGGATCGACCACCACCTGCGTCAGCAGCGCTGCGACCGGGCGGTCGTGGCCAACGGCGTTTTCCAGCTCCTGCTCGATCAGATAGCCGATCATGCCTTCGGTTTCGGCACCCAGCAGGTCCAGCGGATCGGGCGCATCGGGCCGGTAGGCCGCACCCTGCAAGGCCAAGAGGCCGACCTGCGGGCCGTTGCCATGGGTCACCACCAGATCATGCCCGGCCCGCACCAGCCCGGCCAATGCCACCGCCGCCCGCGCCGCATTGGCGCGCTGTGCTTCCGCCGTCATCGGCTCGCCCCGGCGCAAAAGCGCGTTGCCGCCAAGCGCCGCGACCACCAGCATCGCCTCAGCCCCCCAGCGTGGCGACCAGCACCGCCTTAATCGTGTGCAGCCGGTTCTCGGCCTGGTCGAATACCACCGAGGCCGGGCTTTCGAACACCTCGTCGCTGACCTCCATCTCGGTCAGGCCGAACTTTTCGGCGATCTCGCGGCCTACCGCCGTTTCGGTGTTGTGGAAGGCCGGCAGGCAGTGCATGAACCGCGCCCGCGGGTTTCCGGTGCGGGCCATCATCGCAGCGTCGATCCGCCAGGGGGTCAGCAGCTTGATGCGTTCGGCCCATTTTTCCTTGGCCTCGCCCATCGACAGCCAGACATCGGTATACAGGAAATCCGCGCCCTTCACCGCTTCGTCCGGGTCCTTGGTCACGGTGATCCGCGCGCCGGTCTCCTTCGCGATGGCCTCGGCCTCGTCGATCACCGGTTTCTTCGGCCAGCAGGCCTTGGGCCCGCCCAACCGCACGTCCATGCCCATCTTGGCCCCGCCGATCAACAGGCTTTCGCCGACGTTGTTGCCCGCATCGCCAAGGAAGGCGAAGGCGATCTTCCTCAGCGGCTTTTCGGCATGTTCCTGCATAGTAAGGAAATCGGCCAGCACCTGGGTCGGGTGGAACTGGTCGGTCAGGCCGTTGTAGACCGGCACGCCCGCGTGCCGGGCCAGCGTCTCGACGATCTCCTGGCCGAAACCGCGATATTCGATCGCGTCATAGACCCGGCCCAGGACACGGGCAGTGTCCTTCACGCTCTCCTTGTGGCCGATGTGGCTGCCCGTGGGGCCGAGATAGGTGACATGTGCGCCCTGGTCATGGGCGGCGACCTCGAAGCCGACGCGAGTGCGGGTGGAATCCTTCTCGAAGATCAGCGCGATCTCGCGGCCCTTCAGCAGCGGCTGTTCGGTCCCGGCGTATTTGGCGGCCTTGAGGTCGGCGGAGAGTTTCAGCAGGAAGCCGACTTCCGCCGGGGTATAGTCCCGCAGGGTCAGGAAATGACGGTTGCGCAGGTTGAAGCTCATGGTTCTTTTCCTTCGGTGTCAGGCCGGGTCGCGGATCGTCGGACATGTCATGCAATGGCCGCCACCCCGGCCCCGGCCAAGCTCGGCCCCCGGCATCTCGCGCACGTCGATGCCTTCGGCGCGCAGCATGGCGTTGGTGTCGTCGTTGCGGTCGTAGCCGACGATCACGCCGGGGCGGAGCGCCACCACGTTGTTGCCGTCGTTCCACTGTTCGCGGGCGCGCTCGGCCGGGTCGCTGCCGCCGGTGGGCACGATCCTGAGCTTCTTGTAACCGATGATCTCGGCCACGACCTCGAAGATCGGGCGGCGGTCCTCGGTGACGCGGAACGGCTTGCCCGGCCCGTCGGGGCGCAGGTCGAAGCAGGTGATGCCGTCGGCGACCTCCTTGAACGTTGTCACCACATCGCCGCCGCAGAAGGTGAACACGGTGTCGAGATGCATCGCCGAGCGGGTGCGCGGCAGGCGACAGGCGACGACGCGGGACGCCGCGCCCTGGTCGAACAAAGCCTGCGCGAAAAGCCCGATGCCCTGGGCCGAGGATCGCTCGCCCATGCCGACCAGCACGGTGTCGCGGCCCACCGGCATGATGTCGCCGCCCTCAAGGCTCGCCGGGCCGAAATCGCGGGTGGGATCGCCGAACAACTCGCGCACCCGGCCGGCGAATTTCGGATGGTGGCGGTAGATCGCGGTGGTGAGCAGCGTCTCGGGCTTCCGCGCTGCCCAGAACATCGGGTTCAGCGACACGCCGCCGTGGACGAAGGCGCTGTTGTCGCGGGTGAAGATCATGTTGGGCAAGGGTGGCAGAATGAAGCCCGCCTTGCCAAGCCAGGCCCCGAACAACCCCTCTGGGGCAAAGGGCAGGTCGCCCACCGTCAGCCCGCCGATCAGCCAGCGCGCAAGATCGGCCCCCGGCAGTGCCTCCATCCACAGGCGCAGGGGTTCCACCATGCCCGCGCCCACGGTGGTCAGCGTGATCCGGTGGTCAAGGACGAAGGCGCGGCCCGCCGGGATGTCCAGCGTTTCCGCCAGAAGGTCGTTCGCGTCCAGCACATCGATGCCTTCGGCGCGCATCAGGTCGGTGAAGACCGCGTGGTCCCTGATCGCCTGCTTGACCCAGAACACGTCGTCGAACAGAAGATCGTCGCAGTTTTCCGGCGTCAGGCGGCGGTGGGCGAGGCCGGGGCGACAGACGATCACCTGGCGCAGTCGGCCGGACTCGGAATGGACGCCGAGGGTTGGTTCGGACATGGGGAGTCTCCGGTCAGAGATAGGTGGCGACGCTGAGCGCGGCCATGATGAAGACAGTCAGGATCAGCAGGAGCGGCCAGACAAACCCCAGCCAGCGCTCGTAAGGCACCCGCGCGATGGCCAGCCCGCCGATCACCACCGCGAAGGTCGGGTTGATCAGGTTCACCAGCCCGTTGGCCGACTGATAGGCGGTGACGGCCAGTGACCGGTCGACCCCGGCAAAGTCCGACAAGGGCGCCAGGATCGGCATCGACAGCACCGCAAGGCCCGAGGAGGACGGAACGAAGAAACTCATCCCCACCTGGATCCAGTAGAGAAGGTTGATGAACGCGAGGTCCGAGAGGCCCGAGACGGCCCCGGCGGCGGCGTTCAGGATGGTGTCGGCGATCAGCCCCTGTTCCATCACCACCACGATGCCGCGCGCCAGCCCGATTACCAGCGCCACGCCCAGCAGGTCGCGCGCCCCGTCGATGAAGGCGCCGGTCAGCCGCTTTTCGCCCAGCCGTCCGACCAGCCCGACGACGATGGCGGCGGCGAAGAACAGCGCGCTCATCTGCGCCATCCACCAGCCCTGCGAGGATACCCCCCAGATCAGCGCGACGAAGGTCAGCGCAAAGAGGACAAGGACGACCGACTGGGTGCCGGTCAGCATGTCACCCGCACTTTTCCCACTGGCATCGGTAAAGGCGGCGCGGTGGTCGGCGGCAAGGTCGGCCACCCGCGACCGCGACGGATCGCGCTGGACGCGGGCCGCATAGCGCATGACATAGGCGATGCAGATGACCAGCCCGCCCAGCAGGATCACCAGCCGCAGCGCCAGCCCCTCGGTGAAGGCCACGCCCGCGGCGTTCGAGGCGATCACCGTGGCGAAGGGGTTGATCGTCGAGCCGAGCGTGCCGATCCCGGCCCCCAGCAGGATGATCGCCGCACCGGTCACCGAGTCATAGCCCGCCGCGATCATCACCGGCACCAGAAGCCCGTAGAAGGCCAGCGTTTCCTCGGCCATGCCATAGGTCGTGCCGCCAAGCGCGAAGAGGCTCATCAGGAAGGGGATCATCCAGATCTCGCGCCCCTTCAGCCCGGACATCGCCCGGCGGATGCCGGTGTCGATGGCGCCGGTGGCGTTCACGACCCCCAGGAACCCGCCCAACAGCAGGACGAACAGCGCCACGTCGATGGCGTTGGCGGCATAGCTGTCGGGATCGTAGAAGCCCGCGACCGGCGCCATCACGATGTCGATGACCCCCTGCGGGTTGGCCTCGACCGTCTTGTAGGTGCCCGCGACCGCGATCTCGCGGCCGACGGCCTCGTTCTCCACCCGGTCGAAGCGGCCGGCGGGGATGAGCCAGGTCAGGCCCGCGACCAGCACGATCAGCGCGAAGAGGATCGTGTAGGCGGTCGGAAAGCGGTCGGCCAGCCGGTCGGTTCCCGAGTTGGTGTCGATGTCGCTCATTCTGTGTTCCATTCTGCTCGGGCGGGAATAGAGCCTCTGCGCCGCCGCCCTTGTTGGGAGAGGCCGACGATCAGGAAGTCGCCCCGCTTTCGGGACGGCTTGTCGGCAAGTAGGCAGGCACCCGGCTTGCCCAGGCGTCATATTCCGCGCCAAACCGCTCGCGCGCCTCGGCCTCCTCGCTGCGGGCAAGGCGGAGGTACATCCAGACAAGCACCGGATACATCGCCAAGGTCAGGATGGTTGGCCACTGCACCAGAAAGCCGGTCAGGATCAGCACAAAGCCCACATACTGCGGATGCCGGATGCGGGCGTAGGGCCCGGTCGTGGCCAGCCGCCCGGCGCGCTGCGCCTTGTAAAGCACCGGCCACGCGACCGAGAGCAGCCAGAAACCTCCACCGATCAGCAAGTAGCTCAGAAGGTGGAACGGTCCAAAATGCGGACTGCCTCGCCAGCCGAACATCATCTCGGGCAGGTGGCCAGCATCGTGCGAGAACCAGTCGATGCCAGGGTAGGTGGTGCCAAGCCAGCCAGAAAGCAGATAGATGGTCAGCGGAAAGCCGTACATCTCGGCAAAGAGAGCGACCAGAAAAGCGCTGAACGCGCCAAAGCTGCGCCAATCCCTCGGCGTCTGCGGCTTGCTAAAACTCAAGGCAAACATGATGAAGACGGCCGCATTTACAAACGCGAGAAGCCATAGCCCGTAGGCAGGTGCGGTATCCGGGGTCATCGCGGGCCTCCCTCGCTGTTTTCGGGAGGCTTCTCCGTCGCCGGGCCGGTGATATCGCCTGACCGACCGCCAAGACCGCTGTGGCCTCCGCGCCCGCCATGGCTGCCGTGCCCGCCGTGCATCAGGGAATGCAGGCCGATACAGGCGAACAGCGGCAAGATCACCAGCAGATTTCCAAAGGGAATGTGCAGCCGGTGCTCGTAAAGGAGGAGCAGCGCGCTCAGCGCAACCAACCCAACCAATGCCAATCCCCAACGTGTCTTGTACCACGCTGCGGGGTCATCCGGCTTCTGTGTTTGATCATGCTGATGCATTGCTTGCCTCCAAGGTCACGCATTTGCTGGCCGTGCATGGAAGGAGACGCTCAAGCTGCCGAGATATTACAGGCTATTGTTGCTCTCGTCCACGCGACGTAGAGTGACTACATGACATCCAACGCCCCATCAGATTTCCGCCGGGAAGCGCATGCAATCTGCATGGCGTTCCTCGTCGCAATACTGGGCTTGGCGATAATGCTCGGTTCCGTGGCCCCGATGGAGCCGCATCAGGCAAAGCAGAGCGACCAACACAGATCTGCCATCGTGAATGTAGCAGCAATGTCTCCGCATGAATGCCCCACTTCGTCTGGCAGTCTCGGTAGTCATTGCCATCTTCAATATGCCGTTCCGGCCAGCGGATCAGGCAACGCGCCTGTGCCGATCGTCGCTCTCGGAAGCCACTGGGTGCGTCTGGAACTCTCGTGCCGAACTCAGCATCGGCCAAGCGGACTGCTTCGTCCACCAAACGCCGTTTCGCAACTCGCCTGAAACCGGAATTCCGTCTGCCGTTGGCTGATCATCGTCGATCGTCATTGTCATGACCGGGTTCCATTCACGAGACTTTGCGAACGGAAACCGCCATGCTTTACACCGAGATCTTTCGGTCCGACCTCCGGCGTCCGCAGCCGGTTGAGCCCGACCCGTGCACAAGAATTGTCGCCAGACGCGGTAACTATCTGAGCTATCTGCGCCGCCGAGTGAGCGACCCGGACACTGCGGAAGATCTTCTGCAGGACTTCAACCTGAAGGTCATTCGGGCTTCCCGCCGCGCCGGCACGATTCACAACACCGAAGCTTGGCTATCCCGCGTGTTGCGCAATACACTTTTTGATCATTACCGTCGGTGTGATGCGCGCCGCCGGGCCGATGCCACCTACGCAATCCATGCTACCGCGCTTTCCGCATCTGACGGCATGGAGCCAGACTTGGCAGAAGCCGACTCGGCTGACGGGCAGTTGACGGACATTGAGCAGGCCCTTGCGCGCATCCGTCCCGACCAGGCAGAGCTGATCCGTGGCCTCTATTTGCGTGATCAGACCAGAGACGCTCTTGCGCGCCAGTTGAACGTCTCGATCGGAACGCTGAACGTCCGTATCCTGCGCGCCCGTCGCGCCTTGCGCGACGCGCTGACGGGCCCGTCCGGCCACACTGGCGCAATCGGGACAGCTGCGGGCTCCAATCCCGATTTTTCCGGCTTCTCTGTCCGGGTGCCGGGTCCGCACGTTACCCGAACAGGAGAAGAAGGTTTCGCATGACGGGTACTATCAGGACGGCCAAGGTCAGTGACGATCAGGATCAGCACCCAAATCCCGGAGTCAGCGCGCAGCGCGCAGCGGTCGAAGCAGCCTTAGTCGAGGGCCATCGCCGGATCTTCGGATTCCTCGTCAATCGGTTGAGGAATGCCGATGAAGCACGCGACGTCATGCAGGAATTTTCTTTGCGAGCGATCAGGCGCGCCGACGATCTGCGCGACGCGCAAAATGTGCGTGGCTGGCTCAGCCGCCTGCTCTCGACTGCTATCGCGGACCATCATAGGCGTTCCAGTCGACGGCGCAGTCAGGAAGTGCCCGCCACTCCGTCAGAGGAAGCAGATCCCGCGGCCGGTCCCGACGGTGAGGTCGATGTCGCCGTCTGCGCGTGCCTGCGGGATGTGATCAGCCTTCTTCCCCCGGCGGCGGCCGACATTGTCTGGCGGATTGATCTTGACGAGCAGCCGCGAGCGGAAGTCGCCCGCGCCCTGAACATCAGCGAAGCGACACTTGCGGTCCGTTTGCATCGCGCGCGCGCAAAGCTGCGGGACCTGCTGGTCGCCATGTGCCTGACCTGCCCGGAGCACGGCTTTCTTGACTGTGCCTGCGACAGGGCGCGAACGCTCAGGCTGACTTCCGGAGGATCTGCAGAGGGTTCGCCGGTGTAATGGTCGCGGACGCGCCGCGTCCTTACCACGGCGAGTCCCCTGAGCGGGACAGTCCGCCGAAAGATCAACCCCTGACCCTGGAGATCCAGAATGACCAAACCGGAAACCAGACTGCAAGCAGAGACGAAATCTGCCGCAGGCGGCTGCTGTGGGTCGCACGGAGAGCATGGCCTTGACGCCACATCGTCCGAACGCGCATCAAACGACAAGCATGTCGAGCGGGCCAAGGCGACAGGCGCCGACGCGTCCGCAGACAGGCCGAAAGCGAAGCACGGCTCAGGTTGCTGCTGCTCCTGACGGAACGCCACTGCGACGCGCCGCAATGCCCGGCGCGCCGCAGCCCAGATCAGCCAACGAGGGACGACGTACAATGACAACCACGGCCACACTCGACTTCAACGCTTCGGCGGATCGGCTGGGCCATCTCGGCATCGAAAAGCAGCTTGCCGCACTGCCGGGTGTGCTGTCTGCCTCTGCCAGCCCGGTCGGCCTGTCGATCAGCGTCACCTTCGACGACAGCCGGACCAGCGTGGAAGCGCTGCGCCGGGCGGTTGAGGACTGCGGCTACCACTGCGCGGGCGAAGTGCTGCCGCGGCACGTCTGCGCTGAACACGGGAGCCATGAGGGCCAGGCGGCCGCCGGGACTTCGGCGCATGCCGGGCATGACATGGCGTCGATGCCCGGAATGGCGAAATCCACCACAGCCCGCGACGAGATGGCGCATGAGATGGGCCATGGGGCGGGCGACATGCAGTCGATGGTGCGCGACATGCGCAACCGCTTCTGGGTGGCGCTGATCTTCACAGTTCCGATCTTTATCTATTCCCCGATGGGCGGCATGTTCACGCCCCCCGCCCCGCCTTTCGGGCTGCGGCTTGACCAATGGCTGTTCATCCTGGCAACGATCGCGGTGATCTGGCCGGTCTGGCCCTTTGTCGTCGCCGCCTGGCGGGCGTTACGGAACGGCATCCTGAACATGGCGGTGCTGGTCGTGCTGTCGGTTGGCACTGGATATGCCTTCAGCGTCGGCTCGACCTTCTTTTTTCCCGGCGTGCAGTTCTACGAGGCGGTTGCCGTCCTTCTGGTGTTCATCCTGCTCGGCCACTGGCTCGAGATGCGGGCCCGCGCCGGGGCGTCCGAGGCGATCAGGGCGCTCCTCGACCTCGCCCCGCCGATGGCGACGGTGATCCGCGACGGCCGCGAGGTCGACGTGCCGACAGCCGAGGTCCTCCAAGGCGACACTGTGGTGATCCGGCCCGGCAACAAGATCCCCGTTGATGGCGAAGTGATCGAGGGTACGTCTCTGGTCGACGAGTCGATGCTGACTGGGGAGTCGATGCCGGTGCAAAAGGGTGTCGGCAGCACGGTGATCGGGGCCACGATCAACAAGTCTGGCACCTTCCGCTACACCGCCACCAAGGTCGGCGCCGACACGGCACTCGCCCAGATCGTGAAGCTGGTGCAGGAGGCACAGAACTCCAAGGCTCCGGCGCAGCTTCTGGCCGACCGGGCGTCGCAGTGGCTGGTGCTGGTCGCCATCGTCATTGGCGTCGCCACCTTTGCCGTCTGGTATGGCTGGATCGGGGCCGAACTCCTGTTCGCGCTGACGCTGACGATCACTGTCTTCGTCATCGCCTGCCCCGATGCCCTGGGGCTGGCGACGCCGATGGCGGTCATGGTCGGCACCGGCCTTGGCGCGATGAACGGCATCCTGTTCAAGAATGCCAGCGCCCTGGAGGATGCCACGAAACTTGACGTGGTGATCTTCGACAAGACCGGCACCCTGACCATGGGCCAGCCCAAGGTCGTCGAAGTGGTGGCCACCGAAGGCCGGACCGAGGACGAGGTTCTGGCGGCGGCGGCGGCGGTGGACAAGGGCTCAGACCATCCGCTTGCCGTTGCCATCGTCGAACGCGCCGAGAACCTGACGCTTGGCGCGATGACGGCATTCGAGACCCTCGACGGTCGCGGTGCCAAGGCCGAGGTCGCCGGCAAGGCGGTCCTGGTCGGCAACAGGCGGCTGATGGACGAGGAGAAGGTGTCGCTCGGCACGCTGGCTGAACGCGCCGACACGCTGAAGGGCGCGGGCCGGACCGTGGTGCATGTCGCCGAGGACGGTCGCATCCTTGGCCTGATCGCAATTGCCGACGCTCTTCGCCCCAGTGCCAAGGAAGCCGTGGCCAAGCTGCGCGAACGCGGAGTCCAGGTCGCCATGCTGACCGGCGACAACGCCGGAACGGCGGCGCGCATCGCGGGCGAACTGGGCATCGACATCGTGCTCGCGGATGTTCTGCCGGGGCAGAAGGCCGACAAGGTCAAGGAATTGCAGGCGCAGGGCAAGAAGGTCGGCATGGTGGGGGACGGAGTCAACGACGCCCCGGCGCTGACACAGGCCGATGTCGGCTTCGCCATTGGCGCGGGCACCGATGTGGCGATGGAAAGCGCCGACGTGGTGCTGATGAAGAGCGATCCCTATGACGTGCTGGGCGCGATCGTGCTGTCACGCGCGACCCTGCGAAAGATGCACCAGAACCTGTTCTGGGCGGTCGCCTACAACGTCGTGGCGTTTCCAGTGGCGGCGGGCGTGTTCTACCCCTTCACGATCAGCCCCGAGGTTGCCGCGATCTCGATGTCGGGCAGTTCGGCCCTGGTCGCGGTCAACGCCCTGCTGCTAAAACGGACCAGGCTCGAAGGCGTGGTGCGCCGCTCCCCGAACGCACCGCTGCCCCAAGGCCTGCGGGAAGCCACGGCATGACCCTCGCGCTGCCTCAGATGTCGCGACGCAGTCTTCTGGCGCTTTCCTGCGCAGGAATCGCCGCTCTTGCCTTGCCCATGTCTGCGCCAGCACAGGATGCCGCCGACGCCAATTCCCTGGTCGTTGACGGCGTACTCGCCTATCTCGGCGTCTTGCCCGCCGCGATCGTCCGGGGTCATCCAAGCTCCCATCCCGAAGGCACGATGCATGGCGGCGTACCCGAAGGTCGCCATCAATACCATCTCGTCCTCGCCCTGTTCGATGCCACAACCGGCGCGCGGATCGAAGCGGCGCGCGTGTCGGTCAAGCTCATGGAACTTGGCCACATCGGGACCACCCGGCTGAACCTCGAACCGATGTTGATCGCCGGGACTGTGACCTGGGGAGCCTTCGCGGAACTTCCCAGCCGACAAGCCGTTGAACTTTCTTTCGATGTCATTCTTCCCGGACGGGCGAAGGGTATCGTGTTCCCATTCACCTATACCCCCACCGGGGACTAACCGGTTGCTCCGGCAATCGTTTCTGCACCCTGGCATCTCTTCAAGACTGCGCGAAACGCAGGAAGGAACCGAAGTGAATGACCTGTTCGAACGCGTTTGAAGAAACGGTTGCGATCGGGCCTCGGGCATGGGCGACCCGCACAGGACCAAAGGCGGCCAAAGCAGCTGCAGCGGTGCTGCAGGCTTTCGCGGCGGCCGGACAATGGTGGTCCAAAAGAAGCTTGCGCATCTGCGGGACGTCGCGCCGCTGACGCCGGCCAACATCGAAAGCACGAGACGGTGGCAACAGTCGACCGTCCCGGTTTGAAAGAGGAGAAATCGGCATGAACATCACACAAAAGGTCCGCGTCGCGGTCAACGGCTATGGCGTCATCGGCAAGCGAGTGGCCGATGCGGTGGTGCTGCAGCCCGACATGGTGCTTGCCGGGGTATGCGACGTATCCGCCGACTGGCGCCCCCGGATGGCTTTGGCCAAGGGCTTTGCACTGTTCGGGGCTACTGCGGATCACGCGGCGGCGATGCGCGCCGTCGGTCTTGCCGTCTCGGGCACGCTCGACGATCTGCTCGCGCAGGCGGATGTGGTGGTGGACTGCACGCCAAAGCGGATCGCGGCAGCAAATGTCGAGGCCTACCGCAAACGTGGCATCCGCTTCATCCTCCAGGGAGGAGAGAAGCATTCGGTCACCGGCCATTCCTTCGTCGCCGAGGCCAGCTTTGCCAGTGCCATCGGCCGCGACAGCACCCGGGTCGTGTCCTGCAACACCACGTCCATCGTTCGCACGCTCAACGCTCTGAAACGCGCGAGCCTGCTGGCACGGGCGCGTGGTACGCTGCTCCGTCGGGCGACTGATCCCTGGGAAAGCCATCTCGGCGGCATCATGAACACGCTGGTCCCGGAACCCGGGATTCCCAGCCACCAGGGTCCCGACGCGCAAAGCGTCGATCCCGATCTGGACGTGGTGACGATGGCGGTGAAGGTGCCCGAGACGCTGGCGCATCTGCATTACTGGTCGGTGCAGCTGACCCGCGCCGCGACCAAGGCGGAGGTTCTAGACGCCTTCCGCGCCTCGTCGCGCATCGCGCTGATCCGCATGGACGACGGGCTCGACGCGCTGAATGCGGTGAAGGAGATGATGGCCGATCTGGGCCGCCCGCACGACAACCTCTACGAAGTCGCGCTCTGGGAGGACATGCTGACCGTGCAGGGGGACGAATTGTTCTACGCCTACATGGTGGACAACCAGGCCATCGTGATCCCCGAGACGATCGACGCCATCCGGGCGCTGACCGGATTGGCGACCGAGGCGCATGCGTCGATTGCACTGACCGATGCGGCGCTTGGCATCGGTGCGCCCGGCCGCCGGTGATCCGGCGGCCGGGTGGGCGTCGGTGTCAAGTGCGACGGCGCGCAGCGAAAAGTTGCCGCGTGCCGTCGACGATACGCGTCACACACCAGCGTGCATAAAGCGGCCCGGCCAAGAGCCCGAGCAGGCGGCCGACCACACCCTGCGGCAGCGTGTAGTCGATGAAACCGCGCAATTCGGTTCCGCCCGGGGCCGGATGGGTCTCAAACCCCATCCGATAGTCCTGAATGACGATCATCTTCTGGTATCCGGCGGTTTGCCAGATCTTGCGGACAGGCGGAACGCGCTCGGCAATCACTTCTTCCACATGCAGTGCAAGACCCAACATCCGGCCATCAATGCGGATGACCGATCCGACCTCCCTGCCCCTGCCTTCATCCAGGCGATACCGCATGGCGCCGCCCAGCATCATCGGTGACCCCCCGGACATGTGAGCGCCGATGCGCTCCGGGTCGTCGAGGAAGTCGAACACGTCCTGCGGCGGCGCAACGATCGTCGCTGAATGTTCGAAACGATGGGGGGTTTCCTTGCATCTCTGCTTCTCCATCGCCGCCGTCCGGCGCTCAGTCGATCTGGCGTACTAAGCCCGGAAAGCGGTTGAACGCCAGCTTTTGCACCAGCGCACCATCAACCGTACGGATTTCCGCAATGATGCTGCCATCGGGAGCCTCGCCGATGGCGCCAAGCACCAGGCGCGGATTGCCCAGACGGTCAAGCTGAGCCTGAAGCAAGGATTGCACCTTGTCCGGCGTCATCTCCGGGGCTGCGGAGGCTGCCTTGCCGAAGATCACTTCCAGGCTCAATCCGCTTTCCATACCGGACTGCATTCCGTCGGCCATTCCCGCCGTGGGCATCTGACCGGCTGGATGGTGCTGCGCCATCATCTGCATCATCATCTGCATCATTTCGGGAGACATCATTGCCCCCATTCCGGCTTCGCCGCTCGGAGGCTGTGGTTGCGGAGCGACCTCCGCCTCGACCGTGGCGGTCGTTTCTTCATCGACTGCCGGGTGATGCGGGTCGTCCGCCGGCGGAGGGGTCTGCCCGCTGGCCGCGCCGATAGTCAGAAAACCTGCCAGCAGGATGGACGATACACTACAAACCCTCATCTCAATGCTCCTAGCCATTTCGTGTGCAGGTTTCATCGTCTCGGCAACTGGGGCGGACGCCGCACCACTTTCGGCAGCGGGAAGCCGAATGGTTGCGAACATCTCAATCCCCCTATGCCGCAGCGTCCTGTTACGCGCTGCACTTCGCCGTGTCATACAGGCCACCTCTATCGACGCACGAACCCGCTGGAGATTACCGAGCCGCTCGGCTCTCTCTCGACCGCAGCAAGCAGACCTGCGGAACGCGCTTTCGAGAGCGGATGGCGCCATGACCGCTGCACTGCTGCATCAAACGCATTCGGGATGTGTTGCTGCCCCCGGAAGCACCGAAGAAAGAAACCGAAGGCTTCCATCCCGTGCTCCCGCCCGTCGGGCGGCGGGATGGCCGGGAGCAAGCCACCCCGCACGCCGCGGAAGTGCCCTACAGGCCGCGAGCGGCGAGCCAGGCCTTCAGCTGGGTAATCTCGGCCTCCTGAGCCGCGATCACCGCTTCCGCGAGCTTGCGGATTTCCGGATCCTTGCCGTGCTCAAGCTGGATCTGCGCCATGGCGACCGCCGCTTCGTGATGCGGGATCATGCCGCGCACGAAGTCCACATCCGCGTCCCCGGTATAGGGCACCATCATGTCGGCCATCATCTTGTCCATCGCGGCGGCATAGGCCTGTGCGGACGGATTGTCGGCCAGTTCCGGCGGGATCAGCGACATGTGGCTCATCATGCCCATGTCTCCCATTCCGCCCATGTTGGAATGGTCCATCCCCTCCATGGTCTGGGCAATGGCAAGGCCGCCAAAGAGAGCAATGGCCGCTGCCGATAGCACAAGTCTGCGCTTTTTCATTTCTGTTTTCCTTTTCTCCTTGGATTACGTCAGGCCGGCGCGTACCCGACCTCGGTCAGAGCTGCGGCCAGCCGCTCGCGGGGAGTCTCCGATCTGACTTCAACCTTGTGGGTGCTGGGATCGGCGCTGACTTCGGCTGCCGGATCGACCGACTGGATGGCCTTGGTCACGCTGCGCACGCAGCCGCCGCAGGTCATGTTCTCGATATGGAACTGCATGAGTGCCTCCTTCAGGTTTTTGCCTCATGCATTGTGAGATAGGGCTTCCCACGGTTGTAAGGTCAAGCCCACAAAGCCGTGAAGACGGAATAGAAGCTAGCCCTTGACCTTCCCATGATGGGAAGCCCTATCTATGTTCGCGGAAGCACCTTGGAAGGAGTCCCGCAATGAACATGCAGGCAAGGCAACCATCCGTATCCGCCACGGACCGGATGGTGATCGAAGTCGAGGGCATGACCTGCGCCTCCTGCGTGGCACATGTCGAACGGGCGCTGAAAGCGGTGCCGGGGGTGGCTGCGGCATCGGTCAACCTGGCGACCGAGCGCGCCGAAGTGACCGGCCCGGCGCTGGACCGTGCGGCGCTGGTGCAGGCGGTGGAGGGGGCAGGCTACGCCGTTCCCGTGCGTCCCGTCGATCTGGAGATCGAGGGGATGACCTGCGCCTCGTGCGTTGCGCGCGTGGAACGGGCGTTGAAAACGGTGCCGGGTGTGACCTCAGCCGTCGTCAACCTCGCGACCGAGCGGGCGACGGTGACGGGGTCGGCCGATCCGGCGGCGCTGGTGCGCGCGGTGGCCGATGCGGGCTACGACGCCCGTCCCGCCGCCCCGGCGATGGCTGTGTCGGACGAGACGGCGGCGAAGAAGGCCGCCGAAGAGGCTGGCCTCAAGCGCGACGTGCTGATTGCCGCCGCCCTGACCGCGCCGGTCTTCGTGCTGGAGATGGGTCGGCATCTGTTCATGCCGATTCACATGGCGATCGTGAACAGCATCGGCCTCCAGGCAAGCTGGTATGTCCAGTTCGCCCTGGCCAGCGCCGTGCTTTTCGGCCCCGGCCTGCGCTTCTTCCGCAAGGGTTTCCCGGCGCTGGCGCGGCTGGCACCCGACATGAACAGCCTGGTCGCGGTCGGCACTTCCGCCGCCTACGCCTATTCGCTGGTGGCGACCTTTGCCCCCGGTCTGCTGCCCCCTGGCACCATCAACGTCTACTACGAGGCGGCCGCAGTGATCGTGACGCTGATCCTGCTCGGCCGCTACCTTGAAGCCCGCGCCAAGGGCCGCACATCGGAGGCAATCAAGCGGCTGGTGGGGTTGCAGGCCAAGACCGCCCGCGTCGTCAGGGGCGGTGTCGCGGTAGAACTGCCCGTTGCCGAGGTCCGCCCCGGCGATGTGGTCGAGGTCCGACCGGGCGAGAAGGTGCCGGTCGACGGCGAAGTCACCGACGGGAATAGCTGGATCGACGAAAGCATGATCTCGGGCGAACCTCTGCCGGTGGAAAAGATCGCAGGCAGCGCCGTCACTGGCGGCACGGTCAACCAGACCGGCGCCTTCAGCTTCCGTGCCACGGCGGTTGGCGAGGCGACGATGCTCGCCCAGATCATCCGCATGGTCGAGGCGGCGCAGGGCGGGAAACTCCCGATTCAGGCGCTGGTCGATCAGGTGACGATGTGGTTCGTGCCCGCCGTGATGGTGCTGGCCGCACTGACCTTCGCAGTCTGGCTGGTCTTCGGCCCCGATCCAGCGCTGACCTTCGGCCTTGTCAACGCGGTGGCCGTGCTGATCATCGCCTGCCCCTGCGCCATGGGGCTGGCCACGCCGACCTCGATCATGGTCGGCACCGGGCGCGGCGCGGAACTCGGTGTCCTGTTCCGCAAGGGCGAGGCGCTGCAATCGCTGCAAGGCGTCAAGGTGGTGGCGCTGGATAAGACCGGCACCCTCACCGAGGGCAAGCCGAAGCTGACCGACCTCGTGCTCGCGCCGGGCTTCGACCGTGCCGCCGTCCTCGCCGCCGTCGCGGCGGTCGAGGCGAAATCGGAACACCCGATCGCCCGCGCCATCGTCGCGGCGGCGGGTGTGGACGGGCTGACCCTGGCCGAAGTCACCTCTTTCGACTCCGTCACCGGCTTTGGCGTCACCGCCACGGCAGGCGGGCAAAGGATCGAGGTCGGCGCCGACCGCTACATGACCAAGCTCGGCCTTGACGTGGCCCAATTCGCCGACGCCGCCGCGCAGATGGGTGATCAGGGCAAGTCGCCGCTCTATGCCACCATCGACGGGAAGCTGGCAGCGATCCTCGCCGTCGCCGACCCAATCAAGGAAACCACGCCACAGGCGATCCGCGCGCTGCACGCCCTTGGTCTGAAGGTCGCGATGATAACCGGCGACAACGCCCGCACCGGGAACGCCATCGCCCGCCAGCTTGGCATCGACGAGGTGGTGGCCGAGGTGCTGCCCGACGGCAAGGTCGATGCGGTGAAGCGGCTGAAAGGTATCGGCCAGCTTGCCTATGTCGGCGACGGCATCAACGACGCCCCGGCGCTGGCCGAGGCGGATGTGGGCCTCGCCGTCGGCACCGGCACCGACATCGCCATCGAGGCGGCGGATGTGGTGCTGATGACCGGCCGGCTGACCGCCGTGTCCGACGCCATCGCGCTGTCGAAAGCGACGATGCGCAACATCCGGCAGAACCTGTTCTGGGCCTTCATCTACAACGCGCTGCTGATCCCGGTAGCTGCGGGGGTGCTGTGGCCCGCCTTCGGCCTCCTTCTGTCGCCGATCATCGCCGCCGCCGCCATGGCCCTCTCATCCGTCTTCGTGCTCAGCAACGCACTTCGGCTGCGGCGCTTTGCGCCCGCAACATTGAATTGAAGGAGGAATGGTCATGAATATCGGTGAAGCTGCAAAGGCCTCGGGCGTGTCGGCCAAGATGATCCGCTACTATGAGTCCGTCGGTCTCATCCCGGCAGCGGGGCGAACAACGTCAGGATACCGCCTCTACACAATGACCGACGTGCAGGTTCTGCGCTTCATTCGCAGGGCGCGCGACCTTGGTTTCCCGGTCGAAAAAATCGAGGAACTGTTGGCACTTTGGCAGGACCGGTCCCGGCAGAGCGCCGACGTGAAGCGGATCGCCCTGGAGCAGATCGCCGGTCTTGAGACTCGTATTCGCGAGATGCAGGCGATGATGGACACGCTCCGTCACCTGGCTAACGCATGCTGCGGCGACCACCGTCCCGACTGTCCGATCCTTGCCGATCTGCTGGAGGGTCCGCAACAAGTCGACGCCCACAGCGAAGGCGGCCGGTCTGCGGCAATCCGTTCCGGTCCGGCGACCATACTTCAAACACATTGACTTCGTGCAGACCGCTGTTCCTTGGATCCGACAAGCCGGGCGGGCCGTTACCGCTGTCGTGGCAACCAGTGGGATTTTCTGGCGGCAGGTGCCGCTTGCTCCGTTCCCACCATCCCGCCTGACATCGCCGCGCTCTACGTCGGGCGCGTTCCGGACGCGAGCTTGATCGGATGGTTGGGTCTTGCCCTGACGCTGGCACGCCTGCCCCCTTCGGTCCGTGACAAATCAGAATGCGCCGCATCACCCGACGACGCGCCTTAGAAAACAGGGATGCGGGTCTGATCACGCTTGATTGTTGCAAAAACCGGGGCACTTGACTTGTGTCAAGGCGAGGTCAGGTCTCGCCTGAGAGCATTGGCCATTGCTGACTGGTCAGGCGCAGAATGCAACACCAAGGGAACGTCCGCGCAAAAAGAAATGCCCCAGCCGGGCATGGCATCTTTCTCCGGATGCTTCTTACCCTTGCCGTAGCCGTACTGGGCTTTGTCGGGCAGCCGTCCTTGGCTTCCGATGCCACGACTGCAACTGGATGCACCACCATCGCGTCGCACTTTGACTCCTCGGTGCACATCGGTACTGGCGAGACGGAAGGCGTCGCATCCAGAATACATGCGTCGCACCTTCAGGCCTGTCCGCTTCTCGGATGCATTTCGATAAGTCTTGGCGAGAGCAATCCTCTGACGCCTCTGGTGTCGATCGCGACTGCCGTGATCCTGGGCCTCGACCGAGCAGACCATTCCGGCGTTGCCGTGTCTCCAGGATATCGTCCGCCGATTGCGATCTAGGGCGCTGTTTTCCACGTCCGGCCGCTGCAGCTGAGCGGAGCATTGGCACCTCTGACCTGTGCCCGTCCGCGAACCCGCTGCACCTCAATGATCCGATACGCCAAGACGCCGGCTGCACGCGTCTGCGATCATCCACATGATGGATTGAACCATGAAACCCGACAAACACTTCACCACAAGACGTGGGTTCATCGCCACGTTGGGCTTTGGCGGCGTAAGCCTCTACGGCCTCTGGGCCGCTTACGGCGCAGCCCCAAACCCCTTCGCATTCTTGCGCAACGCAGAAACCTCAGCTGCGGATGCTGATCCCATGGCCGCGATGGCAATGGAGGGTCACGGCGGAATGGCTTCGACATCGAATGTCGAAGCCTTCCGGACAGAGCTTGCCGATTTCGTCGCCCGCTTCAGCGAGCCGGATGGATCCGTCTATCCCAGGCCGGTCGCCAATCCGGAAGCCATGTCCGGCATGAACATGGACGGGATGGAGATGGCTTCTGATGTGGAAGCAGCACACACCGAGCCGGATCATGCAGGAATGGACACGCCCGTCGAAGTGCTCATGCTGGCCGAACGTTTCTACTTTGACCCCTCGGACATCCGGCTGGAGGTCGACCGGCCCTATCGCTTCCGAATGCTGGCCGCCGACGTCACCCACGGCGCGTCGATCCAGTTCGGAGAAGGCGCCAGGATGATCCGCCTCGGCCCCGGGGTCGAGACGGAACTGCAAATGACGTTCACCCGACCGGGCAGTTTTCTCGTCTATTGCACATCCTACTGCGGACCCGGCCATGATGGCATGCAAGCCCGCATTACCGTCGTCTGAAGGGGAGGTTCCAATGTCTGACACAATCGTTTCCCGGTTGCGCTCGCTTCCTCGTCAGGATCGGCGCATTGTCATCTTTCTGGCTGTCGCTGCACTTGTGGCGCTGATCATCGGCCTTGCGGGCGGTCTGCTGACCGCCCTTGTCCGGGCCGGGTTCCTGCCGGTCCTGCCCGAGTCCGGCTACCGTTTCCTTTCGGTGCACGGACTCAGTGCCTTCTTCTACTGGCTCTACTTCGCCCAGGCGGCCCTGCTGCTCGGGTTTTCTGCCGCCGAGCGCGGGAACGGCGGGGGGAAGACCGGACTGGTCAAGCATCCATTGGCCCTTTCCGGATCCATTGCGATGGTGCTGGGGTTCGGCCTTGGGCTTCTGGCCTCGGTGATGGGTTCGCCCCCGCTATACGACGGCAAGGCCGACCTACTGGTTGATGAACCGATGACCGCTCTGGTCTGCAGCCTTGGCTATGTCTTGCTGGGACTTGGTCTGATCCTGGTCCCGGCATCCGCCATTGCCACGCTTCTGCCCTCTCTCGGGCGCAGCCGCCGCCGGTCTCTGGACGCACTTGGCTTTGCCCTTCTGGCATGGGCCGGCTTTCTGATCGTCACCGGCTTTGCGGCAATTCACGCCTTCCTGCCGGCCTTGCTCTGGGCCGCCGGACTGGGCGCCTTTCCGGCAAGCCAGGAGACAGGCTGGCACATCCTGTTCCACAATCTGCATTACTTGCCGCTCATGGCGACGGTGGTTGTCTGGTACATCCTGATGCAGGTGCTGACCGGCGCAAAGTCGGTGTTTGGTGCCAGATTCTCGAAGCTGGTCTTCAGCCTGTATCTCGTCTTCGTGCCGCCAACCTCGCTATACCACATGTTCCTCGACCCCGGCCTGCCGGAGTATGTCAAGGTGGCGGGTTCGGCGCTCTCGCTGTTCGTTTCGGTACCGACGCTGACCGCCTTCCTGGTGATCGTCGCAACGCTGGAGGTTCACGCGCGAGCCTCGGGTGCAACGGGTCTGTTCGGCTGGTTGCGCAAGCTGCCGTGGGAGCATCCCGCGACAAACGCGGCAAGCATGGCCGTGGTCAACATGATCTTCGGCATCTCGCTGGCATTCGTGCTGATCCAGGAGAAGCTGGCACCGCTGCTGTCGGATACGTTCTTCGTTCCGGGGTACTTCCATTTCTTCACGGTGGGAACCGTCAGCCTGTCGCTGCTCGCGGGACTCACGGCGTTGTTGCCAGAGTTGACTGGCCGCCCGCTTCGTGCGCCGGGGCTGCTGCGGTCGCTGCCGTGGGTGGCATCGGCAGGGCTTCTGGTATTTGGCAGCGCGGGCGTGGCTGCGGGTTACATGGGCGTGCCGCGGCGGGTGATGGATGTCACATACGGCGGCGAAGCGCCTGCGGTCTGGTCGACACTCATGGGATTTGTCGGCTTGGGCGGAACCGTCATGGCGCTCTCCCTCCTTGCCTATGCAGCGATCGCTCTGGCTTCGGTGTTCGGCCGGTCGGAAACAGCGGAGGCATCCTACCGGGCTCCGGTCCAATGGGAGGCCTTGCCCGTCGGGCGCAACGCTGCTTGGACAGGGCCGGTGTCCATCCTCGTGATTGCGGTCGCCATGTATGGCTTCAGCACCCTTGGGTTCGAGTTGCTGCAAGCGGTTCCCCTCATCGCCACTGGCGAGATGGGTCACTGACAGGAAATTCCACAGGAGATCTGACATGAATGAAGATATCTGGCTGTTGATTGGCGTGGCGTGCATCTGGACCGCCTTGGCGATCGGCTATGCCTTGGCCCCATGGGGCGACATGATTGGCTATGCCCGCGTGTGGGGCTTCGGGGCCGCCCTGTTCTTTGCCATCGCCGCAGTTGTCTGGAGGGCGGCAAGAAGCTGAAACCAGCTTCTCTTTGCAAGCGGGCTCCTGCCTGCAGGCAGGTAGTCTTGATTTGACGGAGATAGTCATCGGGGCAAGGACGCGCGCCACATCCGAAATCGTCCTTGCCCCGTCACTTCGCGGATCAAACCTCTTTCATCTGTCCAGCTGAGGTTTCGCTGGACTGCCGCGCGGCTCGTGCGCGTCACGACATCGGCGATCAGAGCCGAGATCACCGGCCATTCGATACACGCGTTGCGCAAGGCTGCGGCGTACGGCCGGGCTGACGCCCCTTGGTGCAGTACGACATTTGCGATCCGCGCCCTGCTTTCCTCACATTTTTGTCGCCCAGATGCGGAATCGGCCCTGCCCGGTGACCTCGCGCACCAGGCCGCGAGCGACCAGTAGATCCAGGTTGCGCAGCACCGCCGCGCGGCTGGCACCCGTCTCGGCCTCGGCCTCGGCCGCCCCCAGCATCGGCCGGGCGGCCAGCGCCGCGATTAGCAGGGCGGGCGTGCGCCCGCTCAGGTCCGCCGTCGCCGCCGCTGCCCGCTCCCGCCACCCGGCCAGCCGCTCCAGCGACATGAGCGCCGGCCAGCACCGCCCCATGCGCGCCCTGCGCCCAGGCCCGCAACCGCGGCTCCGGCCTGCCACTGGCCGTGAGTGCCCGGAACCCCGTTAGCGCCAGCGGCAGGAACGGAAGGCGTCCCTGCCCCGCCACCCTGGACCCCAGAACCGCCGCCTCCAGCCCGCGGAGGTGCTCCTGCCGTTCGTCCAGGCTGCGCCACAGGTGAAACAGCGCACAGCCCTGCGTGACGGCGGACATATCCTCGACCCCCCGGATTGCCGCCGCCACCTCCTCGGCCAGGTCGAGGTCCCCACGCCCCTCGGCCCCTAGCAGGTCGGCCACTGCGGCCCGCACCCCGCGCGGCGAGGCCGCCGCCAGCCGCCGCGCCGCCCAGGCCGTTCGGATCACCGCGCCGCCGTCCTCCTCCGCCGCCCCGATCCGGTACGAGGTCCACAGCGCCAGCCGCTCCGCCCCGATCCGGTCCCCTGTCCACCAGCTGAGCGCCGCCGCCTCGTCCTGCGCCAGCCGCTGCACCGCACCGGGGCCGGACCCTGCCAGCCGCTCGGCCAGCCGCCCGGCATCGAAGGCCAGCGCCGCAAGGTTTGCCGCCAGCGCAGCCTCCGCAAGGCGCCATTCCCCGGCCTCGATCAGCCCCCCCGCAGGGGCGCGCGGCAGAGGGGACGCTTCTTCCGGCTCGGCGTGCAGGAACCACGGGGCCTCCTCCGGCCCAACGTCATACGGGCCGGGCAGGTCCAGCGGCATGTCCACCGTTAAAGGCTTTGACGAGCTCATACGCGCAGAATGTCAGGGTTTTGCGACTTACCCAAGCACTTTGCGATTCTTCCCATTAGACATGATAGGTCTGCCGTATCGCCCCCCTGCCCTACTGACCCTCCGTACCGTTTGATGCGGTTTTCTTGAGCTTTAGACGCCTTAGCGACAGCCAGAGCTCCATTGCAATCGTTTACAAACGGTCGTTTA